>JAHOYS010000173.1 GCA_019038815.1 Desulfobacterales bacterium
ATAGTTCAGCTTCCATGTAATTTCTTTTTGAAATTATTTCATGAATATCATTAATATATGATTCTCTTAATATAAGCATTGAAAACCCACTAATGCAATAAAAAATCCGTAACCTTTATTTTAAACCCCGGCACATTAACCTTTAAACTTGACTTTATGGTGTATATACGGCAATAACTTTGCAGATTACATGATGGAGGCAAGCGAATAAATCATGAATACCAAACGGATCGGGCTTGTTATAAAAAATGACGCCCACGCTGAAAAAAAAGCCCGTGAGCTTAAAAAAAAATTGGGCAACCAATGCTTTATCATCGATATTCGGCATTCAGGGAACAAGGACATTCCTGATGATCTTTTGTGCATAATTGTCCTGGGCGGAGACGGCACTTTTTTGAGTGCTGCACGATTCATAGAAAACCGAAAAATTCCCCTGATGGGCGTCAAATTCGGCGAAGTCGGCTTTCTGGCCGAGACAACCGAAGACAATCTTTTTGAGGCAGTGGATTCACTGCTTGAGGGAAAATATCTCATTCAAAAAAGAACCCGCCTTGATATCAAAGTTATACGCGAAAATGAACAGATTATTGATGTAGATGTTCTTAATGATGCTGTTATTAACAAATCAGCATTGTCAAGACTGGCTTCGTGTGCTGTATACCTTAATTCAAGCTACCTGACAACCTATAGAGCAGACGGTCTGATTATCGGAACACCCACAGGCTCAACCGCATATTCCCTGGCAGCCGGCGGCCCTGTAGTGACTCCTGCTGTTCCATCCATCATCCTGACACCGATTTGCCCATTCACACTGACGAACAGGCCATTGATCATTCCTGACTCAACCCGACTTGAAATCCGCCTGGAAGGCAGTCCTGAGGATATGATCCTGACCCTTGACGGCCAGGAAGGTTTTGAGATGGATCCCAAAGATATTATTTTCATCAAAAAAAGCAGAAATGATATTCAAATGATATCTTTTGAGGACCAGTCCTATTTTAAAGTATTAAAAACACGTCTCAAATGGAGCGGCGGGAAATAAAGCCATGCTTTTCATTAATAGTTCTTGTCTGCGTATTCTACCCATCCACCGGTCTGAATAAGGGCTCTGTCAAACTCTGAAATTTGAAACTCAATTTCTTTTGTTTGATCTTTTGATTGAATCATGATTACAGACTTTTCAACATCCACTGCGATCTGGGCATTACTCCTTCCAAATTCCTTAAAAACAGTATTGATCTGATCTTTGGAAAGTTCAATGGCCAGCATGCCGCAATTAAACATGTTCTGCCTGAAAATTCTTGCAAAACTTGAAGCGATTACAACATTAATCCCGTTTTCTTCAAGAGCCCAGGGAGCATGTTCCCTTGAAGATCCGCATCCAAAATTTTCTTTTGTCACAACACAAGCTTTTCCTTGAACATCTGTTTTGGGGTCAAAGCCTTCAAGCTTTAAATCTTCAAGCAGATGCGGCTTCATGGCTGCCTTCTCAATTTCAGTAAGATATTTAGCCGGGATGATCTCATCTGTATTTATATCTGAACGATCAAGAAACAATACATTGCCTTTAAAAATTTTCATCATTGTCTTCCTTATTTACAAAAAAGATCGGAGTTTGCGATTTCACCTTTAATGGCACTGGCAGCAGCTGTTGCAGGACTCATCAAATGAACCATGCCGCCTTTGCCCATACGGCCATTGAAATTTCTATTGGTTGTGGCAGCCGCCACCTCTCCTTTTGCCAGCACACCATTGCTCATGCCAAGACAGGCACCGCAGGTCGGATTTGTCACGCAAAAACCTGCATCCATAAAAATTTTAATAATGCCTTGTTCTAAAGCCTGGGAAAATATTTTCGGCGTGGCAGGAGAAACAATTCCCCGGACATTTTTGTTAATAGTATGGCCTTTTAAAACTTTTGCAGCAATTTTGAGATCTTCAAGCCTTCCATTGGTGCATGAACCGATATAAACCTGATCAATCCTTGTGCCCTGCATCTGAGATACGGGTTTCACATTATCCGGCTTATACCCAAAGGTTACTAATGGAGTTAGATCACTGACATCAATTGTTTTTGTTTTTGCATATACAGCATCATCATCTGATTTAAACCTGGAAAATATATCCAGCGCGTCCTGCCTGCTTGAATACTCATCTTTGATAAATTCCCAGAGATAATCAACCGTTGTCATGTCTGGAAGACAGATTCCACTTGTCGCACCTGCTTCCACAGCCATGTTGGAAAGAGTCATCCTCTGATCCATGCTCATTTCATCCACGATATTTCCTGTAAATTCAATGACCATATTAGTGGCGCCGTTTACAGTTATTTCCTGGATGACCTTAAGGATAATATCTTTTGCATAAACACCTTCAGGCAATACTCCAACAATCTGAATTTTATATGTATCTGGTTTTTTAAATGTACACACCCCTTTTAAAATCCCCACTTCCAGATCTGTTGTTCCAACGCCTGCGGCAAAAGCCCCAAACGCTCCGTGTGTACAGGTATGAGAATCTCCCATAATAATTGTAAAGCCTGGTTGAACAAAACCTTTCTCCGGAAATATGGCATGGCAGACACCATTATGACCAATATCATAAAAATCCTTAATCCCGTGGCGTTTTGCCCATTCCCGCAGGATTTTGCCCTGCATGGCTGTTTTAGAATCTTTAGCAGGAGTCACATGATCAATAACCGCTTTGATTTTATCCGGATCAAACACCCGGTCCTTTCCCCTTGCCACTAAATCCTGGATAGCAGTCGGGGTTGTGATTTCATGACAAAAAACCCTGTCCAGCCTTAAAACACTGACATCTCCAAAGGGTTCGTCCTCTAAGTGCGCTTCAAAAATTTTTTCTGCAATGGTTTTGCTCATTTTTTATCTCCAAAATAATCTTCCCCATCAGCTGGTGTAACCACCCAGTATGCCTGGAAAATCTGATCGGATGAATTTTTAATTACATGAGGTATTTCTGAAAAAAAAGAAACTGAGTCGCCTTTATGAATTTCATATGTTTCTTCACCATAAACAAGCTGTGCCGATCCCTCAACAACAATCCCCAGCTCACGCCCAAGATGCCCGTCACTTGCATCACCCCTCTGCTGGCCGGGTGCAAGTTCCAGGAAAAAGGCATTAAAAGAATGGTTCCCCCGGGCCTGGCTATCACCGCAAAGCTTTTCATATTTAAAACCTTTTCGTTGATAACTCTTCCGATCATCCCTTCTGATAATCTCAACCCGGGAATTGGTTTCATAATCTTTAAAAAATTTATTCGGAGGAACACCATATACTTCTAAAATCTGTAACAGGGTATCCAGGGAAGGAGATATCCGGTTCCTTTCTATTTGCGACACCAGACTGGAACTGATACCGGCCTTTGCTGCAACTTCTTTAATCGTCAATTGTCTTGAAGTTCTGATAGCTCTGAGAAGGGCACCAAGTTTTATTTTCATAGACTCATCATTTTTATTTAAGTATAATTAATTAAAATTAAATAATACTTAAATAAAAATGATTGTCAATATTTTTTTAATCCAGAATTTTATTCGCCTGGGGTATCGCGTTGAATTTCAATTTTCCCCGTGATTGATATTCAGAGAGAAGTCTGTCCACCCTGGCAAAATTTTTAAGTTCAATTTCAATAGTATGAACAATTTCATCTGTATAGGTCGTATCTTTAATCCTGCTCAAATAGTTTTTTATCTGACTGAGCAGAGTATCATTAAACCCGTAGGAAACCTTAATAAGAATGGTGACTGTCCGGATCAGTTTTTTAAGTTTTCCCAGCTCTATGGTATTTTTTACAGAAGCGCAATAGGCTTCGATCAATCCCCTTACGCCAAGCTTGACACCACCGAAATGCCGGGTCACCACGGCTGCAATATTGGTCATATCATGGCTTTGCATTGTGTTCAACATGGGCTTCCCGGCAGTTCCAGAGGGTTCTCCTGCATCAGAACAATGAAAAATATCTCCCTTTTCCCCTAAAATATATGCCCAGCAGTTATGGGTAGCGGTTTTATTTTCTTTTGAAATCCGGGAAATAAAGCTTTTTGCTTTTTCAAGGGAGTCTGCATATTCCATGGTACAAATAAAAACAGATCTCTTGATTTTTATTGTTGTTGTCCGTTGATGTTCAATTGAGTAAAAATAATTTTCAACCATAATATCTTCATTCATACCTGACAAAAAATAGATTCCCCGCAATTGCCTTCATGCGATGGATATAGTATAAATTTAATTAAAAGACAAAGAGAAGCTGACCTGTGCCGGATAAAACCTGCAACCGCCAGTCATACGTTTTTATTATATTTAACCTTGAAAGAGCATCTATGAGAATAGTCACCAGACCCGATTTTGATGGAATTGTATGTGCTGTCCTGCTTTGCCGGGCTGAAAACATTGAGAAGGATATTTACTGGGTTGAACCCAATGAAATTCAAACCGGGAAAGCCGGTATCCTGAAAGGCGATATCCTTGCAAATCTCCCCTATTCGCCAGACAGCAGTTTATGGTTTGATCACCATATCTCCAATAAACCCCAAAAAGACTTTAAGGGTGCATTTGAAATTGCGCCTTCTGCTGCCGGTGTTGTTTATAAATACTATAAAAGCCGGAGAAAACTGGATGACCATTTTGATGAACTGGTCTTTAATACTGATATCATTGACTCTGCTGATCTGAATCAGGATCAGGTAAGATATCCTGAAAATTACCCGTATATTGTTTTATCCATGACCATCAGAAACCAGAATTATATGGACGTGCCTTATTGGAACAAATTGGTTGACCTCTTGATGGAAACAGACATTGACCATGTCCTTGAAGACCCGGAAGTCAAGAAGCGCTGCAGCAGAGTCGTTGAAGAAAATGAAGCCTATGAAAAATATTTATTGCGGCATACAAAAATACTTCATAACATATCCATTACCGATTTCAGATCCCTTGAAACCGTGCCCGACGGCAACCGCTTTCTGACCTATTCACTCTTCCCGGAAAGCATTGCCAGTGTAAAAATCAGATTTGGCCCTGAACGCAAATATGTGCAGCTCAGTATCGGTCACAGTATTTTTAACCGGCAGTGTCATGTCAATATTGGAAACCTTCTGGCCCGATTTGGGGGCGGCGGGCATGCCGGTGCCGGGGGCTGTTCATTGAAAGCAGAGATCGCCGATAATGCCATTGAACAGATTCTTGAAATCCTGTTTCAAAACAAATAGGCCGAAGGGATAAACTCCGGCCTATTTCAGGTTTAATAAAACTTATGGAATTATGATTTAAACCACCAGCGTTCAACGTTCTTGTGTCCATCCATTTCCATATGGGCCGAGACAGGACCATGGTCCAGTTTTGTGGAATGGGCCTCAACAATCTGATTATACATGGGAATTATGGTGCCGCTGTCGTTTCTGCAAATTTCCTGCATTTCACCATAAAGCTGTCGGCGCTTGTTGTCATCCAGCTCTGATCTGGCTTCTACGAGCAATTTATTGAATTTTTCATTGTTCCAATGGGTATCATTCCAGGGAGCACCGGCTGCATAGGCCATGGAAAATTGCATATCCTCCACAGGACGTCCTGACCAATAGCACATACACCACTCTTTTTTCGTCCAGACATTACTCCAGTATCCATCGCTGGGTTCCCGGACGACATTGATTTTAATACCGGCTTTTTTAGCGCTTTCCTGTAAAAGTACGGCTGCATCCACAGCACCGGAGAAGGCAGCATCCGAGGCATGGAGATTAAAGGTGTGGTCCAGCATACCTGCCTTTTTCATGTAAAACTTTGCTTTATCCGGATCATAGGTTCGCTGTTCCAGATTTGTGGCATGGTAACGGTTTACTCTGGAGATGGGGTGATCATTTCCTTTTTCTCCATAACCCTTGAGAATGGTTTTTACCATTTCTTCACGGTTAACAGCAAGCTTTAATGCCATACGGACATTGTTGTCATTATATGGTTTCAGGTCCGACATCATGGGAATAGAATAATGCATAGTCCCGGTGATGGCAGTCACATTGATGCCGGGCATTTTTTTCAACAGGTGCACGGTTTTAACATCAGCACGGTCTATGGCATCAACCCTCCCGGTTTTTAAGGCATTTGTCCTGGCGTTGACATCAACAATGGCAAGGGTTTCAATTTCATTAAAATGGGCTCGATCTGTTTTCCAGTAATTGGGATTTCGTTTTGTCAGGGCACGGACACCGGGTTCCCACTCTTCCAGTATATATCCGCCGGTACCGATTCCTTTATCCCAATCTTTACCCTGAGTGCCGTCCGGATAAATCCTTAAATGGTAATCTCCCATGATAAACGGAAAATCAGCACTGCCCTGCTCAAGCTCAAACACGACAATGTGTTTCCCGTCTGATTTTATATTATTTATACTTTTTAAATACGGTTTGGCTGCGGACTTGGACTCTTCGCCCCTGTGATGGTTGATGGAAAAAATCACATCTTCAGCTGTCATGGATTTGCCGTTGTGGAATTCAACACCTTTACGGAGTTTAAATGTCCAAATTTTTGCATCTGCCGACGCATCCCAGGATTCAGCCAGTTCAGGCACAGGTTTGAAATTATGATCAATTTCCACAAGGCAATTGCTTAATTGAGTGCTGACATTAATTGGCTGGCTGGCAAAAAGGGTTGCCGGGTCAAGGGAGTCTGAAGTGGCACCGCCGGTCATTGCCTGCCTGAAGGTTCCACCTTTTTGGGGAGTTGCTGCCATGGCATTACCCGATAAAAGGGCGGGTGACACTGCTGCGGCAAGCCCCAGGGCAGAGAGGCCACTGACAAACTGCCTGCGGGTAATTTTTTTCTGGTTAAACATCTGTGTTAAAAATGATACATCAGTCATAATTCTCTCCTCATTCATTAAAGTATTGAAGTTCTGTGATGGCTCAAATAAAAGTTGAGGCCCGCTCATCCAGAAGGTTGTCCAGCCAGTCCGGGTCCATTTCAGGTACAGATGCCAGAAGCTTGTCCGTATATTCGTGATGGGGGGGAGCCAGAACTTTCTTTTTTTCACCCTGTTCGATAATTTTTCCTTCCAGCATGATCACAATCTTATCTGCAATGGCCTTTACCGTTGCAAGATCATGGGTGATAAACAAATAAGCCATGTCAGTTTTATTTTGCAGGTCCTGCAAAAGATCCAGTATACCTTCTGCCACAAGCTGGTCCAAAGCTGACGTGACTTCATCACATATGATCAAATCCGGTTCTGCGGCAAGAGCTCTGGCAATGCAGATCCGCTGTTTTTCCCCGCCGGAAAGCTCTGTGGTCAGGCGGTCAATATAGATATCCGGATCAAGTTCGATTTTCCGTAACAAATCCTTTATTCTATCTTCTGCCTTTTGCCCCCGTATGCCAAAATAAAATTGAAGGGGCCTGCCAATCACCTTTCTGACGGTCTGTTTCGGGTTTAATGCCGTATCCGGCATCTGATAGATCATCTGCATTCTTCTTAAGTCTTCTTTTTCTCTCTTTTTCAATTCACTGGGAAGTTCTTTATCAAGAAACGTTACGGATCCATGGACAGCAGGAAGAAGGCCTGTAATTACCTTTGCCAGGGTACTTTTTCCACTGCCGGATTCTCCGACCAATGCAACTGTCCTACCTCTTCTAACGATCAGATCAATATTTTCAAGAACATTCTCATCCCCAGTATAGGTTGCTGTCACATCCTTGATATCCAGGATCACATCCATTCTATCTGTAACACTTTTTTCTTCCCTTAACGCTCTGACATTTAACAGTTCCCTGGTATATTTTTCTTTGGGTTTTTTAATCAATTGCCTTGTTTCGCCTTCTTCAACAAGCCTGCCGTTCCGTAACACCATAATCCGGTGAGCTACCTGGGCTACCACCGCCAGATCATGGGTGATATAGAGAGCTGCCTTGTTCATTTTTTCCGTGATTTCCTTGACAGCGGCCAAAACTTCAATCTGTGTGGTGACATCAAGGGCAGTTGTGGGTTCGTCAAATACAATGATATCGGGTCCACAGGACATTGACATGGCAACCATGGCTCTCTGGAGCTGACCGCCTGAAAGTTCGTGGGGATACCGGTATCCGATCTTTTCAGGCGTGGGCAGAAAAAGACGCCGATAGATCTCTATGGCTTCTTTTTCAGCATCTTTATAATTCATCAACCCATGGTGGACCGGTGCTTCTGCATACTGCTTTATGACACGATGTGACGGATTAAAGGAAGCGGCGGCACTCTGGGCCACATAGGCAATCTTGGATCCCCTCACCAGTCTCAAATCCTCCTCAGTCGCACCAAACAATTCTATCCCTTCAAGGTTTATAGATCCTGACGCAATCCTGCATCCCTGGCGTGCATATCCCATGGCAGCAAGACCGATTGTGGATTTGCCTGCACCGGATTCACCGATAAGTCCAAGTACTTCTCCTCTTTTCAGATCAAGACTGATATCACGGACAATGGGATGCCATTGTTCTTCATAAAAACCTTCAATATATAAATTTTTTATTTCGAGCAAATTGTTCATGCTATCTTCCTTTTTTTATTCATGCAGGCCACTTGATAAATGTAAAAACCAGTCAACAATCAAATTAACACCCACGGTTAAAAATGCGATGGCGGCAGCCGGAATTAAAGGTGTATATATACCAAATGTAATGGCCCCGGCATTCTCTTTGACCATTCCCCCCCAGTCTGCCAGAGGAGGCTGCAGGCCTAATCCAAGAAAACTTAAAGAAGCAATAAAGAGAAATACAAAACAGAACCTTAAACCAAATTCGGCCACAAGCGGCGGCATGGCATTGGGCAGAATTTCATGCCGTATGAGCCACCAGAGTCCTTCTCCCCTTAAACGGGCGGCTTCTACAAATTCCATCACTTCAATATCCATGGCAACTGCCCTGGAAAGGCGGTAAACCCGCGTGGAATCCAGAATGGCAATGGTAAAAATCAAGGTGGGAATGGATGATCCCAGAACAGATAAAAGCATCAAAGCAAAAATCAGTGTAGGAAATGCCATGACGATATCAACAACCCGGCTTACTATCTGGTCGGTCCACCCGCCTTTAACCGCAGCAATAAAGCCTAAAAATGATCCCAGCCCAAATGAAAGAGCTGTAGTGATAAATGCAAGAGCGATGGTATTTCTTGCCCCAAAAACCATCCGGGTAAAAAGATCTCTTCCAATATGATCGGTACCAAAATAAAACTGGGCAGAAAAACCTTCCCACACTTCCCCGACCACACTGGTTTCTCCATAAGTTGCGATCAGGGGAGCAAAAACAGCGACCAGGACATTCAGCATAACGATACCCATACCGATTCGAGCTGCTAGGGGGGATTGTCGTAATAATTTCAGCACAAAGGAACTCCCTTTAAATTTGAGATTGTCTCAGTTTCGGGTTGGAAAGCATGGACAGAATATCAGCCGAAAGATTCATGAAAATATAAGCCACTGCAAAAATCAACCCTGACGCCTGAACCACAGGGAGATCTCTTTTGGCGACTGAATCAACCAGTAATTGCCCCAGTCCGGGATATACAAACACAACTTCAACAATAACAACCCCCACAATAAGGTACGCCAGGTTGACGGCAATCACATTGATCACCGGGGACAGTGAATTGGGAAATGCATGATGCATAATAATTCTCAATCGCTTTATCCCTTTTATTTCGGCCATTTCAATATAGGCACTGGCCAGCACATTGATAATGGCAGCCCTTGTCTGCCGCATCATGTGTGCTGTCACCACACAGGTCAGGGTTAAAGAAGGCAGCAGAATTGTATATATTTTGCTGCCGAACCCCATGTCTTTTTCAAGGATTGCCAGGCTGGGAAAAATATTGAATTTAACCGACAAAAGGCTGATCAGGATATAGGCGATAAAAAATTCCGGGAAAGAGATAAACGAAAGGGTGGTGGTTGAAATCAGCTTGTCAAACAGGGTGTTCCTATAAAATGCAGCCAGCATGCCTAAAAAAAGAGCCAGAGGAATTGCAATCACAGAAGTGGTTAAAGCCAGAAACAACGTATTGGCAAACCGCCAGCCGATTAACTCGGAAACAGGCCTGCCATTGGCAAGGGAATTGCCGAAATTACCATGGACAAAATCATTGAGCCATGCACCGTACCGGATATGAGGGGGCAGATCAAGCTTGAGTTCTTTTCTAAAGGCCTCTACAGTCTCAGGTGTGGCAGATTGTCCCAGAACAGTTTCTGCCACATCTCCTGGCAGCATTTCCACACCAATAAAGATAATCACAGAAATAATAAATATAGTGATCAGGCTTGCACCGCTGCGTTTGAAAATTAAGATTAAAACACTTTTCATAAATGAATCCGTCTCTTTAATTATCGTTATTTTCCATAAAAACATATCGGACTCTAACTAATTTGTCAAATGCGTTTTTTATGCTAATCCTTTATTTTAATTGACACACAATATATAAAGCATTATATTTTTATGATCTAAAACCATAGTGTTCTATGTTTTTAGTATTTATCTTAATAGTGTAAATAACTTTAAATTTGATGATATAAAAAAGGGCTTTCGATGAAGAATACAAATGACGACCAATGCAGAAATTTTTTAATCGCCCTGCGAAAAATTATCCAAGCCATAGACCAGCATTCAATAAGCCTGAAAAAAAAAATTGGGTTGACCGGGCCTCAACTTATTATCCTGCAGTCAATATCCACAGATGGTCAAATTTCTGTGACACAGCTTTCAAAAAAAGTCAGCTTAAGCCAGGCTACAGTGACGGATATCACAAAACGCCTTGAAAAAAGGGGGTATATTACAAGAGAAAGAAGCCTGTATGATAAACGCAAAACAAATATAGCTCTTACGGAAAAAGGAAAAGCAATACTGAATACAGTACCTCCACTTCTCCAGGAACAGTTCACATATCGATTCTCCAAACTGGAGCGCTGGGAGCAATTAATGATTGAAAGTGCGTTTGAACGTGTTGTATCTATGATGTCTGCAGAAAATATTGACGCCTCCCCGATCATGATAACCGGTTCAGTAGGTCCAACAGAGTCATAATAATCGCATTCAATAAAAATCCTGCATTCATTGTAATTTATTGACCGCCAGTGTATATCATGTGCCAGAAGACAAGTGATATAAAAGAGTTGAAACACATTTATGAAAACCAAAAAGGTAATTGATCATATTGTCCAATGGCTTGATACCTATCTTGGCGAATCCGGTTTAGCAGGGTTCACCATTGGTGTTTCAGGGGGCATTGATTCTGCTGTTACCTCGACCTTGTGTGCCAGAACCGGCAAACCTGTTCTGGCGCTGAACATGCCCATCTACCAGGCAGAAGACCAGGTATCCAGAGCATCTGCCCATATCATATGGCTTAAAAAGACCTTTGATAATGTCAAAAATATTGATGTGGAGCTTTCCCCTGTTTTTGATCAGATTAAAAAAAGCTTTCCCGATCATATCCAAGACGGCCTGACCATGGCCAACACCCGGGCAAGACTTCGCATGCTCACCTTGTATGCCTTTGCTTCCAACCATAAAATGCTGGTTGCAGGAACGGGCAATAAAGTTGAAGATTTCGGGGTTGGTTTTTATACCAAATATGGGGATGGGGGTGTGGATATTTCTCCTGTTGCAGACCTGATGAAAACCCAGGTTTATGCCCTGGGCAAAGACCTGGGCATCATAGAAGATATTATGACAGCACCCCCCACAGACGGGCTGTGGGAGGACAACCGGACCGACGAAAGCCAGGTCGGTGCTACTTACGCAGAGCTGGAATGGGCCATGCATTATCTTGATTCTTTCCGGAAAGAACCCTTGAATGAGAGACAAAAAAAAGTTGTTTCCATCTACAATAAATTTCATGCCGCCAATAAGCATAAAATGGACCCCATACCGGCATGCCTTATCCCCGATGATTTAAAAGAATAATTACCTAAAAATACACCCTTTTTGTTTTCCGATTATTGATGGATATCCAGAAGACGTTTTTCCGCATCGCTCGTCCCAATCAAGATCATTTCATCATTTTCCCCGAGAAGAATCGAGGGTTCCGGATTAATATTCAAATTACCCTCCCTGCCAATAGCTATTACACTGCAGCCTGTTTGTTTCCGGATTTGACTTTCAGCAAGAGATTTGCCTGCAAGGGATGAGCGTACCGGTGTGCGAAAGATGTTCAGTCCTTCTGCAAACATCAATATTTTATTGGGTTTTAAAAGATTAATTATGGTATTGGCTCCCATGGAAGCATGTGACATGACAAGGTCTGCTCCAGCCCTGTGCAGTTTGGAAATACTTCCGTCCAGATTTGCCCTGCTGACAATCTGTATATCGGATCTAAGTTGACGACAATAAATGGTAAGATAAATATTCATGGAGTCATCATGAGTGGTAATAATAACAGATGAAGCTTCGCGTAAGCCGGCCCGATTTAAGGTAGCAAGATCAGCAGCATTTCCTTGAATATATTTATTATTTTTAACGAGTCTCGCATTCTTCTCCACAACCTTATAAACAATGTTCCGTTCTTCCAATACCTGCGCTGCTGCACGCCCGACACGACCGCCACCCAATATGAGAACCGGAGCATCAGTGGTGTGATACACATGATAAATCGAGAAGACCTCGTCATATTTTTTGAGTTGTTCAGCCGAACCGGCAAGCACGAGTACAGTCGTGGAATTGATTCGAGTCTGCGGCTGCGGCATTTCAAATCGCCCTCTCTCCCAAAGCCCGACAACTGTTACGCCGGTTTTTTCCCGCAGATTGCTTTGAATAAGAGTTTTGCCCTCTAGTGGTGTTCGCATCGCAGAGGCTTCGGCAATGAGAAGTTTATCGAATTTTCCGATAATATTTGCCCCCATACTCATTCCGAGCGTTCTCCGCGCCAGGGATTCTCCAAGCATCTTCATAAACTGAAAGACATAAGTGCCGCCGGCAAGCTGCAGGATATCAATGGAATGATCCGCATCTGCATTAGTGACGATGGGTACTTTTTCAGAGATCTCCCTGACCGTAAAGGATATATTTGTGTTGGTCATATCATCATTGTTGGCAACCAGCATGGCAGCATTTTGTATGCGGAGACGTTTATATGTTTTCGGATCACCCAGATCTCCCACAACCACCTTGAAGTTTAAATCATAAAGTTCTAACGCATGTTGGAAATCATTGGCGATAATAGCATATTCATAATCATATTTTTTCAGTTTTTCTACCAGATTTATGGTTATGGGGTCAAAGTTTGTCAATATCACGTGGTCTTTTGTATTTTCCGGTAATTCCCGTGGAGTTTTGGCCCTTGATTGGGCTTCAAGCCATGGCGCATAAAAAAATTGAATAAAGGTAAAGGGCAGCATTACAAGAAGAAAAAGAATGCCGGATATAAGGACAGCCAGGGTAAAGGCTTTACCTAAATCGCTTGTGAAAGTGATATCACCAAAACCAAGCGTGGACATCACAGTGAGTGTCCAATAGAAACCTGTAATCCAGCTAAACTCCTTTTCTTCAAAAAGCATTATAAAATGAAACAAGACACTGTATATTGTCACCAGCACTGCCAACGCCAAAAGGAACTTGAACAGAAGCTTGAAGTTCCTCTTAGTTGTTCTGCTTCGAGTAAAGTAAAGAATCTGGGAAGGAA
>JAHOYS010000158.1 GCA_019038815.1 Desulfobacterales bacterium
AACTATTAGGGTTCCCGGTCACCGGCATTGATCTTTCAAAAATCTTTGAAAAAAAGATTATTCAATATTTTGTCCGGACCTATCTTGAAGGTAAAACACCAAATCCCTGTATCATCTGCAACAAAGAGATAAAATTTGGGGAATTGTTAAGGCACGCCCAAAACATGGGAGCAGATTTTCTGGCTACAGGACACTATGCCAACGTCATCAACCCGATTTCTTTTCCGGATAAAAAGATTTCTCGTTGCTATCTTGAAAAAGGATCAGACCCGTTAAAAGACCAGAGCTATTTTCTTTCCCTGCTGGCCGCAGACCAACTTGAAAAAATTATTTTTCCTTTGGCTGGGATGGCAAAAAAAGATGTTAAGCAATTTGCAAAATCAAATCATCTAACGCCGATTCACTCCAGTGAAAGCCAGGATATCTGTTTTATACATGACAATAGTTTCTCCCGATTTATTCTTCAAAAACAGGAAATTACCCCCACTCATGGCAATATTATAGACCATAACGGGAAAATAATAGGTCTCCACAAGGGGCTTCATAAATTTACCATCGGACAAAGACGCGGTATCGACTGCCCTGCAAGTGAACCCTATTATGTTAAACAGATCGATATAAAAAATAATATTCTAAGGGTTTGCTTTAAAAAAGATCTGGGGGGAAAAAAATTTAAAATCGGCCAAATAAACTGGAATTTTGCAGACTCCAAAATTATTCCTGATATAATTACCAGAATCAGATACAGCCACAAAGGTGCTTTGTCGACACTCATCTTAAACAAACCTTGTGGAGAGGTTGTGTTTAATGAACCCCAGAATGCAATTACTCCCGGGCAGGCAGCGGTATTTTACAAAGGCGCCAGAGTTTTGGGAGCCGGTATTATTCAATGAAAAATTTTTGTATAAAAACCCTGGGATGCAAAGTCAATCAATACGAAAGTGACGGTATTTCGTCAAGTCTTGAACAACAAGGCTGGGTAAGGGCAAATAAAAAACAGGAAACAGACGTTTTTATCGTCAATACCTGCGCTGTTACATCAAAGGCCAGCATGCAGTCAAGACAGATTATTCGAAAAATTATCAGGGAAAACCCCGATGCAAAAGTCATTGTAACTGGATGTCATGCCCAGACCGATCTTGAAGAAATAAAAAAAATTGAGCGGGTTGATCAGATTGTCTGTCATAAAGATAAGAACAAAATAGCAAACCATATTAAATCTATTTGTGAGAACAACTCTTCTTTGATATTTAAAAAAACCGATCACAGCAAGACAAACACCTTTCTTGGTTTTGACCATGCTGTGAAGGGGGAGATGACACGGGCATATCTTAAGATACAGGATGGCTGCAATGCGTTTTGCACCTATTGCATTGTTCCCTATGCCAGAGGATCTTCGGTAAGCATGCCGGAAAAAGAAGTTTTTCAACATTTAAAACTATTAGATGATTCAGGATTTAAAGAGGTGATCATCACTGGAATTCATACGGGCATGTATGGCCTTGACCTTGAAAAAAAATCCTCTCTTTTGCAATTGCTTAACAAGATCAATGATGAAAAACCCGTTTACAGGATAAGGCTCAGCTCCATTGAGCCAGGAGAAATCAATGATGATATTATTGATCTTGCCAGGCCTGGAAATATTTTATGTGACCATTTCCATATTCCGCTGCAGTCCGGGGATGATGATATCTTAAAGAAAATGAAACGGCCATATAACGCCTCTCTTTTTGAAAAAATCATCCATCAAATCCATAAAAAGCTTCCCTATGCAGGCATTGGTGTGGATACACTTATCGGATTTCCTTCGGAGACTGAAGAACAGTTTGAGAACACATATAAATTGATTGAAAAACTTCCCATATCTTATCTCCATGTTTTTCCATTTTCAGCCAGGAAAGGAACCCCGGCCTTTAATTTTGATAACAAGGTTGATCCAAAGGTAATTAAACAGCGGTGTGCAAGGATGCGGGAACTCGATAAAATAAAAAGAAAAAATTTTATAAATGCCAATATGCACAAAAAGCTTGAAGGTCTTGTGCAGCATAAGATTGATTCTAAAACAGGTATGTTTAAAGCTGTCACTTCCAATTACCTGACGGTCTTTTTAAATAATCATCATGATTTCAGAGGGAAAATTCTTGATCTTGTTTTTGAGCAATGTGATAGTGGCTTGAACATTATTGGGAAAAGTATAAATTAATTTTAACATACAGGAGAGTTACACCATGAATGATATTTACAAAAAACTTGCCGTCCACCTTGATAATACTCCCAGCGGCTTTCCTGAAACACAATCAGGAGTTGAGCTTCGAATTTTAAAACAGCTTTTTTCCAAAGAAGAGGCAATGCTTGCTCTGTCCCTTGTCATGATCCTCGAGACAGCCGAAGCAATTGGTCAAAGAGCCGGGAAAGACCCGCAAAAGATTGAGCCCATGTTAATTGAAATGGGCAAAAAAGGATTGCTTCTCCATGTAAACCGGGATGGTGTTAACACCTTCATGCTGCTTCATTTTGTTGTTGGTATCTGGGAATACCAGGTCAACAATCTTACCAAGGAACTGATTAAGGATTTTAATGAATATGTTCCTTATCTTATAAAAAACCAATATAAAAATAAAACCCAGCAGCTCAGGGTGGTCCCGGTTGCCAAAGCCGTAAACACAGAACTCAATATAATGGATTATGAACAGGTTGAAAATATTATAAAATCCCAGTCAAAAATCCTTGTAGCTCCCTGTATCTGCAGACAAGAGCATGATATCATGGGTAAAGGATGTGGTAAGCTGAGTGAATCCTGTCTGATTTTCGGAGGAGGCGCCTATATCTATGAAAGTCGGGGTATCGGCAGGACTATATCCCAGCAAGAGGCTTTGGATATTGTTAAAGAAGGCGTTAAGCAAGGGCTTGTCCCCCAGCCGTCCAATGCAAAAAAACCTTTGAATATCTGTCTTTGCTGTGACTGCTGCTGCCAGATTTTGAAAAACATAAGGGATTTTGAGGCGCCTGCAAAAATTGTCAATTCCAACTTCCAGGCCAGTGTAGACCAGGATGAGTGCACAGGATGTGAGGCCTGTGAAGAGATCTGTCCTATGGATGCTATTGAAATGGATGAGGAAAAAACCGTTGCCGCAGTTAATTTAGACCGGTGTATCGGATGCGGTCTTTGTGTCACTGTCTGTGAGTTTGACGCCATGTCTCTTAAGGATAAAAAAGAAACCGAAAAAATCGAGCCCCCGGCCAATCTTGTTGAAACCTATATGAATATTGCCAGGGAAAAAGGCCTTTTTTAAAAAAGGCTTAGATTCCTCTTTCCTTTTTTATATTATCATAGGCTTCCTGGATTTCTTTAAACTTGTCATTGGCAAATTTAATAAACTCTTCAGGAAGCCCTTTGGCTTCAATTTTATCCGGATGATATTCTGTAACAAGCTTTCGATACTGTTTTTTTATCTCTTCATTGGATGAGGTCTCATCACATTTTAAAACAGCATAATATTTATTGGCCTCTTTGACATACTTTGATTTGAGCCTTGCATAATCTGCATTGGAATAATTGAAAATCCTTGTGGCAGATAAAAGTATGGCTTCTTCCTGGTTTGAAATATTTCCGTCAGCCGCAGAAACTCTAAGTAAGACGTCCATCATCAGCTCAATAATATTGGGCTGGGCTCTAAATACCGAATAAAACTGTATGGCAAATGCGTCAAATGGTTCGGGAGATTCTATAGCCTGTCTGAAAATATTTATGGCAGTTTGCTGGCTGTTGAGATCAAGCTGAAGATCTCGTTTCATAAAGGTTTCAATGGCAGATATTTCGTTTTGGGTCACCTGACCATCTGCTTTGGTTATTTTCGCCAGCATGGAAAAAGCTGCCGTAAAAAAAACAAGCTGGGCTTCTTCATTAGAAGACAAAGAATTCTGTTTTCCAGGTTGTGATGAAAGATATTTCTGTTCCTTTTTATCCACAAATGTATGTCCGAATGCAGCACCTGCCACAGCGCCTATGGGGCCACCCAATGCAAATCCGATGGTTCCCCCGATCATTTTACCCAGCCAGCTCATTTATTTTCCTTTCAAATAAAAAATCAAAAACCTTGTATCATTTTCAAAGATTATATATAAACACAATTGCCTGATACGTCAAACTTTATAACCCACAATATTAACCTTGATGATTTTTAATAAGGAGGCACAAAATGAATTCCCGATATTTATTTTTATCTCTTGCATTGATAACTTCCTTAATTTTTGGTGGCTGTGGCGCTACGGGCGCTACAGTTGTTGGCGGCGCTGTCGTCTATGGCGGCTATAAAGGTGCCACAGATGAACGCTCCCTAGGTACTATGGTGGACGATTCCGTTGTCTCCATAACCGTTAAAATCAAAATGATTGCAGATAACGTCGTAAAGGCGCGTCATATTGATGTGGATGTATTAAAAGGCGTTGTATATCTGATAGGAACTATTGAATCTTTACCGCAAAAAAAGATGGCAACAGATATTGCAAAAGGGATTAAAGGTGTAAGGCGGGTTGAAAACCAGCTCCTTATCGGCAAAACCGATGTTAACCAGATTTCAAATGATATAATTCTTACAAGCAAAATAAGAATACAACTTTTAACAGACATGGATATCCGGTCAACCAATATTGATGTTGATACAAATAATAATATAATCACACTGACCGGTATTGTTAACTCAAAAGAAGAAAAAAACAAAACAATGGTTATTGTGCAAAAGGTTGCCGGGGACCGGAAGATAGTTGATAATATGGCTGTCGGCAGTTAATTTTTATTTTTTTTATTCAGCCAGGGTTTGTTTCTCTTTTGTTTTTCTTTAACGGGTGTACACTTGGTTTCAATGGCACCGGCGCCCAGCAGTTTTTCCACTTTTGCAAAAAAGGAAGGATCAAAGCAGGTCTTATATTCATCTGAAAGTTTAACCAGTACAGACGGGTTTTCCTCTATTTTAATTTTTAAAAAGGCAATACAATCACCAGGATAATTTTCAATAATTGATTTAAGTTTTTCAAGCGTATTCGAAGATGTATCCTGAGCATTAACCTTGATCAGTACCCTATTGGTCCATTCGTGTGAAGCCTGTTCAATAGGGACAATTTTATCCGCCACAAGCTTTACAATATTTTCTTTCTTTTGAACTTCTGCCTCCAGGATGATAATCTTTTCATCGGCCAGAAGCGTGTGGGTTTTTGCATAAAGATTGGGGAATACCACAACTTCGATGCTGCCGGACTGATCCTCTATGGCCGAGAATGCCATCATATCCCCTTTTTTGGTTTTGTGAAGCTTCAAAATTTTTACAGAACCGCCCATGCGAATCATTTTTCCATCAGCTATATCATGAATATTGACAGAATTTACAGTGGTATATTTTTGAATTATTTTTTCATATTTATCAAGAGGATGACCTGAAATATAAAACCCCAAAGATTCTTTTTCCATGGACAAAAGTACATTGTCTTCCCACTCTTCGATGTCAGGCAATTTCGGCCTGCTCACAGGCAGTGCGGTTCCCATATTTGAATCTGCAAATAAATCCAGTTGTGAATCGGCTTTTTCCTTTTGCATCCTTGAACCATGTTCCAGAGCATCTTCAAAAATTGCCATCATCTGGCTGCGCCTGGTATTGCTTGAATCAAACGCCCCGCATTTGATCAATGCCTCAAGGACTTTTTTATTCACTTTTCCGACATTGACCCGTTCACAAAAATCATAAATGCTTTCGTATTCGCCTTCCTGGTTTCTTGATTCAACAATGGACTCAATGGCTGCCTCACCAATATTTTTCACTGCAGCAAGACCAAACCTGATACATCCGTCAGACACGGTAAAATGGGCATCGCTTTTATTCACATCCGGCGGCAGAACTTTAATTTTATGCCTCCGGCACTCATCTATATACTTTATGACAGCATCGGAATTGTTTCTCTCGCTGGTCATTAAAGCAGCAATAAATTCAAGGGCAAAATTGGCCTTGAGATAAGCGGTTTGATAGGCAATGAGGGCATAGGCTGCACTGTGGGACTTATTAAAGCCGTACCCGCCAAATTTTTCCATCAAATTAAATAGTTCTGCCGCCTTTTCAAGATCATGGTTGTTTTCTTTGGCCCCTTTCAGGAACAGCGCTCGATGCTCTTCCATCATGGAAACAATCTTTTTTCCCATGGCCTTTCGAAGTCCGTCCGCATCTGCCATTGAATAATTGGCAAGAATACCGGCAATTTTCATAACCTGTTCCTGATAAAGGATCACGCCATAGGTTTCTTTTAATACCGGTTCAAGTTCATCAAAAAGATATACTACTTCTTTCTGCCCATGTTTTCTTTCAACATAGGTATCTGCCATACCGCTGTCGAGAGGACCCGGGCGATAAAGAGCCACCAGAGCGACAATGTCTGAAAAGGTTGCCGGTTTCAATCTTGAAATCAAATCTTTCATGCCTGAACTCTCAAGCTGGAACACACCTGTAGTGTCAGCTTGTTGCAGCAGCTCAAAGGTTTTGGCATCATTGTAATCAAGATTTAAAAGATCCGGTGGAGTTTTGCCCTGGCGTTTAATCAGCGCAATACAATTTTTTATAACAGTAAGATTTCTTAACCCCAAAAAATCAAACTTAACCAGCCCCAGTTTTTCAACATAATTCATATCAAACTGGGTCAGAGTTTCACCCTCCTTACCTTTATACAGGGGAAGATATTCGTTCAAAGGCTTATCGGAAACCACAACGCCCGCTGCATGGGTGGATGCATGTCTTGGCAACCCTTCCAGAAGAAGAGATGTTTTCAGCATCTGGGTCTTTTCTTCAGATTCAGCACATTTTTCCCGGATACGTGGAACTTGTTCAATGGCCTTTGTCAGGTTTTTTGCATTATCCGGGATCATTTTGGCAATTTCATCCACCTCGGATAAAAGAACGCCAATAGCCCTGCCCACATCCCTGATGACAGCTTTAGCCTTAAGCTTTCCAAATGTTATAATCTGGCAGACATACTCGGGGCCGCCATACCGGTCAATGACATATTTATAAACCTGATCCCGGCCTTCGATACAGAAATCCACATCAATATCAGGCATGCTCATACGGGAAGGATTTAAAAATCTTTCAAAAATCAGCCCGTGTTCAATAGGATCAAGGGCGGTAATATCCATTGCATAAGCCACCATGCTTCCGGCAGCCGATCCCCTTCCAGGACCAACCGGTACCCCGATCTTTTTTGAATATTCTATAAAATCGGCAACAATTAAAAAATATCCTGGGAATCCCATACCAAGGATCACACCGATCTCATACTCAATCCGTTCCCGGTAAACCTTCTCGTCAATATCCGGATTTAAAGCCTTAATAATCTTAAGCTTTTTTTCAAACCCTTCGCTGGCTTTTTTCTTAAAAATTTCATCCTCTGATTCTTCGCAAGACTGCGCGTATCGCGGGAAGTGATATGTCTTGTCATCAAATTCCACATTACATTTTGAAATGATTTCTCCAGTATTTTCAATCGCACCCGGATAATCACCAAAAGATTGGATCATCTCTTTTGGAGACTTAAAATAGAGCTGATCAGAATCAAATTTAAATCTATTTTGATTGGTAAGGGTATCTCCAGTTTGAATGCAAAGCAGTATTTCATGGGCCTTATCATCACCTTTGGAAAGATAATGGCAGTCATTGGTGGCCACTATGGGAATTGACAGCCGCTGGCTGATATCAAGGATACCTTCATTTACCTTATGCTGAATCTGAATTCCATTTTTCTGGACCTCCAGAAAAAAGTTTGTCTCACCAAAAGTATTCAGATAAAACCTGGCGGCATCATCTGCAGCTTCCATATTGTTTTGGATGATATTTTTGGGGATCTCCCCTTTAAGGCAGGCAGAAAGTCCGATTAATCCTTTTGAATGATTGGCCAGAAGTTCTTTGTCAATCCTGGGTTTATAGTAAAATCCCTTGAGCTGGGCAATGGAAACCAGCTTGCAAAGGTTGGTATATCCTTCACGGTCTTTTGCCAGAAGAACCAGGTGGCTCAATCCTTTGTGATCCATCTGGGTTCTGTCGTTCAAAGTTCTGGGAGCAACATAGACTTCGCACCCAATCACTGGTTTGACAGATTCTTTTATGGCTTTTTCATAGAATTCTGCAACACCGAACATGGTGCCATGGTCGGTTATGGATACAGCATCCATCCCATATTCATGGCATTTCTTAAATAAGGAATCCAGTCTTATGGCCCCATCCAGAAGCGAATATTCCGTATGAAGATGAAGATGATAAAATGGTGATGGTAATTGTGCCATTGCCGGTTAGCTGCTTCCAACCCTGTAGTTTGGAGCTTCTTTGGTGATTACAACATCATGTACATGGCTTTCCTTAAGTCCTGCTGAACTGATTTGAATAAATTTTGCCTTTTCATGAAGCTCTTCAATTGAAGAGGCCCCAAGATATCCCATACCGGCTTTAAGGCCGCCAATCATCTGGACTATATTTTCTTTAATTGTTCCTCTGTAGGGGATTCTGCCGACAATACCTTCGGGAACAAGTTCCTCATCCTCTCCGGTATCTTTCTGATAATAGCGGTCGGAACTGCCTTTTTTCATAGCTTCCACTGATCCCATTCCCCTGTATGCCTTATAAGAACGCCCCTGATAGATAACCATTTCGCCCGGGCTTTCTTCAGTGCCTGCTAAAAGACTTCCCAGCATGACCGAATCAGCCCCTGCACCCAGTGCTTTTGCAATATCACCGGAAAATTTAATACCACCATCGGCTATGATAGGGACTCCGGTTGCCTTTGAAATTTCTTTGCAATTTTGAATGGCAGTCAATTGCGGCACTCCGACGCCTGCAACAATACGTGTGGTACAAATGGAGCCGGGCCCAATTCCTATTTTAACGGCATCCGTTCCCGCATCTATCAAGGCTTTTGCTCCAATCTCAGTAGCCACATTTCCGGCAACAAGCTGGCAATCCGGAAATGCATTTTTAATTTTCTTGATTGCATCAACCACATTTTTTGAATGACCATGGGATGTGTCAATCACAAGGGCATCCACCCCCGCTCTTATCAATGATTCAACCCTTTGCATCATGTCGGAACCGACACCAATGGCACCACCTGCCCTTAATCTGCCCAGCGAGTCTTTACATGCATTGGGATATTTTTTGATTTTTTCAATATCTTTTATGGTGATCAACCCCTTGAGCTTGCCTGCTTTATCAACCACCAGAAGCTTTTCTATTCTATGTTTGTGAAGCATAACTTTGGATTCTTCAAGGGTACATTTTTCCGGAACCGTCACAAGATTTTCACTGGTCATAACTTCTCTTGTGGGTTTTGCAAGCTGGGTCTCAAACCTTAAATCCCTGTTGGTCACAATGCCGACAAGTTTATCTCCTTCAGTCACAGGAATACCGGAAATTCTGTATTTGGCCATAATTTTTAAAACTTCTGAAATGGGAACATCGGGATGAACAATAACTGGATCAACAATCATTCCGCTTTCTGATTTTTTTACCCGGTCAACTTCAACGGCCTGCTCTTCTATACTTAAATTTCTATGAATAAATCCCAGCCCCCCTGCCCTTGCCATACTGATGGCTGTCACTGCTTCGGTAACCGTATCCATGGCTGCGCTGACAATGGGAATATTCAGTTCAAGCTCTTTGGTTAAACGGGTACGGGTCAAAACTTCATCCGGCAGGATAGCTGAATAGCCGGGTAATAAGAGGACGTCATCAAATGACAGCCCTTTCTCAGATAATATATTAGACATAAGTTAACCTCCAGAAAGGAAAATGTTTATTGATACTATTAGGCCGGCAATCTAATGAGGTCTTAAACCACCAGCCCAGTTGAAATCAAATCAGTATATAAACAAGTACTCTTACTAAATATCAGACTTTTTAGCAAGATCAATATTGATACCAAAAGATTTGATTGACATAAATATTTTTTATCGCTAATTTGTCTTTTGTTTATTTTAGCAGATAGCTTATTTAATTTGGAAGTGAATCACAGGAAATGGGATAAAGTATAACTCATGCTGTTAAAGATCAATCCGCAAAATCCCCAGGAACGCCAAATCTCAAGGGTGGTAGACATTATTAAAAAAGGTGGGATCGTGGCGTATCCAACTGATACATTCTATGGTATCGGATGTGATATTATGAATAAAAAAGCCATTGAAAAAATTTATGCTATAAAACAACGGAATAAAAACAAACCGTTTAGTTTTATCTGCCCTGACTTAAAAGATATTTCCCAATATGCCAAAGTATCCAATTTTGCCTATAGAACTATGAAAAGGCTGTTGCCAGGACCTTACACATTTGTTCTATCCGGCACAAAACTGGTTCCAAAAATGATGCTGACCAAGCGAAAAACAGCCGGTATAAGGGTCCCGGACAATAAGATTGCCCTGGCCATAACAAATGAGCTTGGACACCCGGTCATTTCAACCAGTGCCACCCATCCTGATGGACAGGTTTTTGAAGATCCGTCACTGCTTTGCGATCATTTTATAAAAACTATTGATGTGGTTATTGATGGTGGACCTGTTCCGGGATTTCCATCAAGCGTTGTTTCCTTAATTGATGATATACCTGAGATTATCCGTTACGGTTCCGGAGATGTTGATATCTTTGAGTAAGGTATCTGCTAGTTTTTTAATAAATGTAATTTTATCTTCTTTGGGATAAACAGGCTTTAATTCCCCTTTGATATTGGCCATTTCCCCGGCCCACTGAACTGCATCATCAAGATTTCCCAAACGATCAATCAATTTTAATTTGAGTGCTTTTTGACCGGTATAGACTCTTCCGTCTGCAAGAGTTGCCATTGTCTGGACATCAATACCTCTTGCCGTTGCGGCATCTTTTACAAATTGAAGGTGAAGTTCATCCACAAGGGTTTGAAAAATCTTTTTTTCCTGTTCTTTAAGTTCTCTTAAAGGAGATCCCATATCTTTGAATTCACCACTTTTAATCACAACAGGAGAGATCCCGATTTTTTTAGCAATTTCCATGATATTGGCATATTCCATGATAACACCAATACTGCCGGTAATGGTTCCGGGGTTGGCAACTATTTTGTCAGTTGCAGATGCAATATAGTATCCACCTGAGGCAGCAACAGATCCCATGGAGGTGATTATTTTTTTATCCATTTTGGTTTTCATAATTTCACGATATATTTCCTGGGATGGCCCTATGCCTCCCCCTGGAGAGTCAATTCTTAAAATTATGGCTTTGATACCATCATCATCTCGAAAAGTTTTAATATTTTTAATAATTTTTTTTGAAGAGAGTATCATTCCATTGATTTCGACAATGCCGATATTGCCGCTGGATGAAGTGTATTGCTGGGTAAATTGAGTGTTCAACATTTTTGAACCAAACAATACAAGAGAAATAAATCCTATAAACATGACGGTAAAACAGGTTGAAACAATCATTAAGAAAAATAAGAATGGATGTCGTCGGGCAAACATATAAATGTCCTGTTAATCAGTTAAAAAAAAGGCCGGATCAACTTTAAGGTTATCCGGCCTCAACACTATTCAGCACTCAGAAACGATAGGTTCGAGTTTGAGTTATTCTTCTTCAGGCTTGTCAGTTTCTTCACTGTCCTGGTTTTCTACATCCTGAGTTTTATTTGCTTCAATCTGCTCCTGGATATTGTTTCTCAGGATTTCACCAAAAGATGAGGTGGCAGGTTTCATGTTTTTAGCAAAGTCTTCAAGATATTTGTCATCATCGTCTTCTTCAAGACGTTTGATGGAAAGGCCGATACGTCTTTCATCACTGTTGATATTCATTATTTTTGAAATAATTGTTTCTCCGATCTTGTAACGTTCTTTCGGGCTTTTCACGTTCTCTTTACTGATCTCGGACACATGGACAAGGCCTTCAATACCCTCTTCAAGCTCGATAAATACGCCAAAGTCAGTTAGATTGGTGATAACACCGGATATTTCCTTCCCCACTTCATAACGCTGGGCAACGGATTCCCATGGATCTGCCTGAGTCTGTTTAATACCCAGAGAAAATCTTTCATTGGATTTATCAATATCAAGAACAACTGCCTGTATGGTTTCATTTTTCTTGTATACTTCAGACGGATGTTTGATTCTCTTTGTCCAGGAAATATCTGAAATATGGACCAGACCGTCAATATCATCATCAATTCCTATAAAGAGACCGAATTCAGTGATATTTTTAATTTTACCCTCAATAATGGTACCTACCGGATATTTCTGAGAAATAATTTCCCATGGATTATCAACAGTCTGTTTAATACCCAGAGAAATTCTTCTGTTCTCCGGCTTCAGGTCAAGAACAACTGCTTCAATCTCTTCACCAACAGTTACCATCTGGGATGGATGACGGATTTTTCTTGTCCAGGACATTTCAGAAACATGAATGAGTCCTTCAACTCCCTCTTCAAGTTCAATGAAGGCACCGTAATCCGTAAGACTGACTACTTTGCCGATTATTTTTGAGTCAACCGGATATTTATCAACCGCAGTTGTCCATGGATCAGGGGTCAATTGTTTCATGCCGAGAGATACTCTTTCTTTTTCAAGGTCAAAAGACAGAATCTTGACATTGATTTTATCTCCTATGGAAAAGAGCTCTGATGGATGTTTGACTCTGCCCCAGGAGATATCGGTAATATGAAGAAGGCCATCTACACCGCCCAGATCGACAAAAACGCCATATTCTGTAATGTTTTTAACGATACCTTCCATAACCTTGCCGTCTTCAATAGCCTCAAGGGTTGTACTTCTGAGTTTATCTCTTTCTGCTTCAAGAAGGACTCGTCTTGAAAGAACGATATTGTTTCTCTTTTTGTTGTATTTGAGGATTTTGAATGTATAAGTCTGATTTACCATTTCATCCATGTTGCGGATTGGTCGAAGATCAGCCTGCGATCCTGGAAGGAATGCCAGCAGTCCGATATCAACTGAAAATCCACCTTTCACCCGGCTGGTAATGATACCTTCAATGGTTTCATCTGCATCGTAAACATCTTTAATTGCGTCCCAAACTTTAACTTTTTTGGCTTTTTCGCGAGATAGAAGAACGGTTTCTTCTTCTTCATCCCATACTTCAATCATTACCTCAAATTCATCGTTTACATTGACGTTTACATTGCCTTCCTCATCAATGAATTCCCGAATAGAGATCTGTCCTTCAGATTTATATCCAACGTCTACAAGAACCATGTCCCTGGAGACAGATATTACAGTTCCGGTTACCACCTGTCCTTCCTCAAATTTCTTAAGGCTGGACTCATAGATGTCCAAAAGTTCTCCCATTGTTTCTTCACCTGTGATTTCCGGCGATGCGGCTTCATCTTTTTCTAAAGCAGCTTCATCTTTCTCTAAAGTGACTTCTTCTTTCTCTAAAGTGACTTCTTCTTTCTCTAAAGTGACTTCTTCTTTCTCTAAAGTGACTTCTTCTTTCTCTAAAGTGACTTCTTCTTTCTCTAAAGTTTCAGTATTCATTTTTTGATTTTCATTTTCTTCA
>JAHOYS010000192.1 GCA_019038815.1 Desulfobacterales bacterium
TCCATTTTATTTTCATCGGAAGTTTTAACTGGCTTGACATCGATTTCAGCAAAATAATCCAGCCGGTTTAAGTTTTTAAAACTTTTTTGAATATTGTTTTTGCTGTAAAGACCCTGTTCTAAAATTTTGATTTCCCTTCTGATAACTTTATCTCGTGTTTTTAAATTACCGCTGATGTTAACCCTGTTAAAATAAACAGGATCTCCTTTGTCAATTGAATATGTGATATTCATCATTTTTTCTTCATCATTTTTATTAACTATGGGAGCAACATTGACATTAGCAAACCCCCTGTCGGAATAAATATCAGAAATAGCCAAAATATCTTTTCTGATAAATTCTCTATTATATAATTTTGTTTCTTTGGATTGAATTATTTTTAAAATCTCTTCTTTGGTCAGAATCAGATCGCCTGTAATATCAATTTTTTTAATCTTATATTGGGCACCCTCGTTAATTTTAAAACGAATTGAAATAAGCTCTTCACCAATGTCAATAATGGGATCTGATACTTTTGTATCGATAAACCCGTTGTTTTTATATAAAGACTCTATTCTTATAACATCGTTTTTAACTTCGATCTCATTGAGATCTCCTGAAGAGGTGAAAAAAGAGAAAAAACCTTTTTCAGAAGTCTCCATGGCTTTTTTGATTTTTTTATCAGAAAAGTGTTTATTGCCTTCAAAAATAATTTTTTCAACCTTAATTTTTTCTCCTTCTTCAATACTGAAAACAATATCTGCCTGGGAATGTTCAAGGGGGATTATTTCATAGGTTACAGAACAATTATGATAGTTTTTGACCGTATACATTAAACGCATTCGATCAATGTCTGAGTTGAGTTTATGAATATTTAAAATTCCACCGGTTCTTGTATCAACAATATCTGCAAGCTCTTCGTCGTCATAAACAGTATTTTTTTTAAATTTAACTTTCCGGACAGTCGATTTTTCAGTTATTTCAAAAATCAGTTTAACGCCTTTATCAAGGGATTCTTGTTTAACAATAACGTTGTCAAAGTAGCCCATCTCATAAATTTTCTTAAGATCTTTAGAAATATTGTCAGGCTTAACAATATCACCGATTTGAGTGTCCATAATTCTTATAATTGCATCAGTTCCAACTCTTTTATTCCCGGTAACCTCAATATCTGTAATGATTTTTTTCTGAAAGAGTTCTCCAATTATTTCTTTGCTAAGTTGGGAAATAGTCGAAAAAAGGCTTTCAAAATTATTTGCATCAGCATAAAAGGAAATAGAATTTTCTTTTTCATAGATATTAACAAGTCTTGAGTCAATACTGATACTTTCTCCTGCAACAAATATCGATCCAGTCATAATATAATCAACACCAGATTCAATCCCTAATTTTCGAAATTGGAGAAAATCCCATTCCTCGGTATTTTGCCAGGTTTCTAAAAAAATTACTTTAGCACCTTCCTGCTCAAGCTTTTCAGAAATCATCAAGGGGATTTTATTTTTTATCTGATGGCCGGGTTGCTTGGCATCAAGGGAAAAAGGGATGATAGCCACTTTAACACCCGTCTGTTTAGTATCTGTCTGGGCAAACAGATCACCACTGAACAATAAATTCAATAAAATAATAAATATAAAAGTTTTTCTTAAAACAGATTTATTCATGATGTTATCCCTAATTTTCATAACTAAATTAAACAGGAATGATTTCCCCATCCAGTATTGTAACGTTTCTTTTCATCATCTGAGCAAATTCATTATTATGGGTAACCACAATAACAGTCATGCCAAGCTCTTTGTTTAAGTCATCAATTAATGCATGTACGCTGTTGCTGTTTTTTTGATCAAGATTTCCCGTTGGCTCATCTGCCAGAAGTATATCAGGTTCCATAATCAAAGCTCTTGCCAGGGCTACCCGTTGCTGTTCCCCTCCCGAGAGATCTTCTACCCGATGAGAAATTCTTGACGAAAGCTCTACTCTTTCAAGCATATTTAAGGCACTTTTTTCAACACTTTTTTTATTTTTATGCGCAATTAAACCCGGCATCATAACATTTTCTAATGCTGAAAATCCTTGAAGCAAATAATGAAATTGAAATACAAAACCAATTTTTGAATTTCTAAAACGGGCAAGTTTTTCATCATTATACAGTGACAAATCATCTTCTTGAAAAAAAATTTTACCGGAATCGGGTTTATCCAGTGTGCCGATAATATGTAACAAAGTTGATTTGCCGATGCCGGATGGCCCCACAACAGCAATGGTTTCACCTTTATAAATATTAAAGGAGGTATTATGCAAAATTTCAATTTTTGATTTTTTTAAATGAAAACATTTTGAAGCAGATTGAAGCGACATCATCGGTATTAGAGAATTATCCATATCTTAATGCCTCGACAGGATCCATTTTTGAAGCCTTATATGAAGGATAAAGAGTCGAAAAAAAACAAATAATAATGGCACTCACTGCTATGACCAGGACATCAAGATATTCAAGCTGCACAGGAAGTGTAGAAAACGGATAAGCATCCGGCAACTGGATAAAGTCATATCTTTTTAGAATAAAACAAATGCCTACGCCTGAGATCGTACCGATAAATGTACCCAAAAATCCGACAATCATGCCTTGCAGGATAAATATTCTTCTAATCGTCTTGTTTGTTGCTCCCATTGCTTTTAACACGGCAATATCTTTGGTCTTTTCCATCACCATCATAATTAGTGCGCTGGCAATATTAAAGGCGGCTACAAGTATGATCAGAGTTAAAATAATAAACATAGCCGTTTTTTCAAGTTTTAATGCAGAAAAAAGACTTTTATTGATTTCCATCCAGTCCCGCAGATAAAATGGGTAGCTTAATATATCCGAAAGAGAATCTTTAACCGGTTCAACATTAAACACATCATCAATCCAGATTCCAATGGCAGAAATTTTATTTTTGACATGGGTCAGTCGCTGGGCTTCCTCTAAATGGACATAGGCAAGCGCACTATCATATTCGTACATGCCCGAGTCGAATGTATCAGTTACAACAAACCGTTTCATTGATGGAATATGGCCCATGGGAGAAATAAATCCATTAGGTGACATTAGAATCACCTTGTCTCCCTTTATCGCTCCAACAGAATTTGCAAGTTCCCGGCCTAAAATAATCCCGGGAAAATCCCCGTTTGTCGTTCTTTTACAAAGTGCTTTTTTTAATTGTTCAGTACTGAATCCTTTAACAAGGCTAAGACCTTTCTCAGGATCAATTCCACGAATCATAACACCGGAGAAAGATTGGCTTGATCGAATCATAGCCTGGGCAAATAAAATCGGTGAAGCTCCTTTGATTTCTTCCCTTTGATCAAGCTCTGATAAAATGTGAGAATACGCATCAAACTTACCTGAGTAATTCATAATAAGAATATGTGGTTCCAACCCTAAAATTCTTTTCCGAAAATCAGTTTCAGCACCACTCATGACGGCAATCACCACAACTAAAGCCATAACACCGACGGCAACACCTGCCACGGAAAGAAACGTGATCAGAGAAATAAACCCTTCTTTTCTCTTTGCCTTGAGGTATTTGCCGGCTATGAATAATTCAAAGGCCATCTAATCAGACATTCTTTTTCATATGGGGGAAAAGAATGACCTCCCGAATTGATGGAGAATCAGTCAGCAGCATGACAAGCCGGTCAATACCGATGCCCTCTCCTGCTGTGGGCGGCATCCCGTATTCAAGGGCCTCTACGTATTCAGAATCCATGATATGAGCTTCTGAGTTTCCTTCATCCCTTTGTCTTGTCTGCATTAAAAATCGGTTGTGCTGATCTTCAGGATCATTGATTTCAGAAAATCCATTGGCAATTTCCCTGCCGGCAATAAATAATTCAAATCGATCGGTCAATTCCTGATTGACATCATTCTTTCTGGATAAGGGAGATACTTCTATAGGGTAGCCTGTAATAAATGTAGGCTGGATTAATCTTGGTTCAACCAGAATATCGAAAAGTTTGGTTAATATTTTGCCATGACGGTCTTTTTTAGTAATCTGTATTTTATTTTCCTGTGCAAAATTGAGCAGTGCTTCAGTATCATCTAATATTGCCGGATCAACCCCACCGATTTTTACAAGAGATTCTATCATGGGAATACGCCGCCATCCTTTTTTAAAATCAATGGTCTGTCCCTGGTATTCGATAGTTGTTGATCCCAAAATTTCTTTTACGATGGATTCAAACATCTCTTCAGTTAAATCCATAAGCTTTTCATAGTCAGCATAGGCCTGATAAAATTCAACCATTGTAAACTCAGGATTGTGTCGAGTTGAAATTCCTTCGTTTCTGAAATTGCGGTTAATTTCAAACACTTTTTCAAACCCGCCCACGACCAGCCTTTTCAGGTATAATTCCGGGGCAATTCTTAAAAAGAGCTCCATTCCCAGTGCATTGTGCCAGGTTTTAAAAGGTGTTGCTTCGGCACCACCGGCTAAAGGCTGCATCATAGGTGTTTCAACTTCCATGAACCCCTTTTCTTCAAAAAAACGTCTCATGGAAGCTACAATCTTACTTCTTTTTATAAAAATCTGCCTTGTATCCTCGTTCATTATAAGATCAAGATAACGCCGGCGATACCTTTTTTCCGGATCTTTTAGCCCGTGAAATTTTTCAGGAAGTGGCCTTACTGCCTTTGATAACAGCCTGAACTCTTTTGCTAAAAGTGTCCACTCTCCGGTTCTTGTTTGAAACAAGGGGCCTTTAACTCCTATAAAATCACCGATATCAAGCTTTTTAAACAAAGAATAAATCTTGTCACCCAGCATGTTTTTTTGCAAATAGACCTGAAGTTGATCAGAACCGTCTTTAAACCGGACAAAAGATGATTTGCCCATTTTATTGACGGCCATCATTCTTCCGGCCATATAGAACTCATCTCCTTTTTCCCCTAACGAATCAGGCTTTGCGTCTATAATATTTTTAAGCTCTTTTATAGAACATGATGGTTTAAAATCATTTGGATACAGGTTAATCCCGTTCTCTTTCAATTCATTGATTTTTTCTTTTCTAACTTGTATCAATTTACTTTCTTTATCCATAAACATATACCTTCATATTCTTACCGTATCCTGCAGATCGGTTAATTTTAATTTTGATAAAACATGAATAAATAGCCTATTTTACATAAAATTGTCAAGATTTTGTTGCTTGTCTTTTGACAGGGCTACTATTTAAAAGAACAGTAAACATTGTACCCTTTCCAGGTGTTGATTTAAAATCAATCATACCATTATAGGTATCAACCAATCTATGAATAATAGAGAGGCCAAGACCAGTCCCATCAGGTTTGGTTGTGTAAAAGGGATCAAAAATATGAGAGAAACTTTTCTGGCTGATTCCAATACCAGTGTCTTTAACGGTTAAACAAACACGGTTGTTTCTTGATAATTCAAGATAAATTTTGATCTCCCCATGATCTTTTATGGATTGATCGGCATTTTTTAATAAATTCCATAGGATTTGAGTAAAATGCGCCGGATCGATAAATATACAAATATCTTTATCCAAATTCATATTAAACTTGATTTTTTTATTCCGTTCAGGGTCATTTAAAAAAAGTTCAACCGTGTCTTCAATTGCATCTGCTGTTTTTATTTCAACGGCATTGTTTGTACTAGGTTTTGCAAACAGTCTTATATCGTCAACAATATTTTTAAGCCGGTTTGTTTCTCGTAAAATAATTTGCATCAGCTTGTCTTCATAAGAACCTGGATTTGTATCTTCCCTAAGCAGTTGAATGGAGCCAGATAAAGAAGCCAGCGGATTTTTAATTTCATGGGCTATACCTGAAATCAGTTCATCCATAGCAGCCATTTTTTCAACCCGTTTCAAGTGTTCCTGGGTTATTTCCAAATCCTGTTTAGCACCTTTTAGCTGAAGAGCCAGAATGCCGCTGAGAATTGCTACAGCAAAACATGCAATTATGATAATGATGATTCTATAAATGACATGGCTCTTATCTACCGTATCAGAAAGATAAAATTGGCCCAAAAAAGGTGTGATGACTTTATAGTATTCCATCTCGACCAAAATAGCATATTGAATGCATGAAATAGTGGCAATGATTAAGCTGCCCTTTTGAAGCAGTAGCATGGAAGTATAAATAATAACAACCAGGTAAAGAAAATTAAAAGGACTATCATAACTGCCCGTAACAAAAACGATAGCGGTTACAATAAATGTATCAGCAATGATTTGGAAATATGCAAGAATCAGGGGGTTTTTAAATTTATTCAACCAGATCAAATAAACAATTGAAAGAATCAAAATACATGCAACGATGTTATACAAGGGTAGAAATGGCTGTGAAAAAAAAGACAAATCTTCCCCTGAAGAAAAAATAAGGCAGGATACAATCAAAATGATGGCAAAAGCAACCCTTGATAGAATAACCCATTTAATTTGAGTTGCAAAATCCGGATTGTCCTGAAAATAATAATTTCTCATGAATTTATGAAATGGCACCTGCCATTTTAAAAATGGGCAGATACATGGCAATAACAAGGCCCCCGATTACAACACCAAGGAAAACAAGCATAAAAGGCTCTATCATACTAGTCAGGTTTTTAACAGCCTGGTCCACTTCATCATCATAAAAATCAGCAATTTTTTCCATCATGTCATCCAGCGCCCCCGTTGATTCCCCCACGGATATCATGGAGCAGACCATGGAAGGGAACACACCGCTTTCAAGCAAAGGATCAGCCATTGACCTTCCTTCAGCAATCCCGACTTTGACATCTTGAATAGCAAATTCTATAATTTTATTTCCAGCTGTTTTTGCCACAATATCAAGTACTTCAAGAATTGACACACCGCTTGAAAGCATTGTGCTTGTTGTTCGTGTAAATTTAGCCACAGCCACTTTCCTGATCAGGATACCGACGACTGGAAGTCTTAAGAACATGTTATCCATGAAAATACGACCTTTTTTGGTCATATAAATTCGCTTGATAAGAAACAAGGCGGCAGCTATCCCTCCAATGATATACGCTATGTTGCCAATGACAAACTCGCTCATGGCAACGACAATTAGCGTCGGTGTCGGCAAGGTTGAGCCAAAATCGGCAAACATTTCTGAAAAGACGGGTATGACAAAAACCAGGATAACACCAACGACAAGAGCAGCGACAATAAGGGTAATAATAGGATATGTCATGGCCCCCTTGACCTGTCGCTTCAACTTGGCCATTTTTTCCATATAGGCAGAAAGCCGTTTTAATATGATATCGAGGATACCGGCCGCCTCTCCGGCTGCAACCATATTGACGAACAGCTCGTTAAACACTTTTGGAAATTTTTTTAAAGAGTCGGCAAAAGTTTCACCGGATTCAACAGATTTTTTTATTTTTTTCAGATTTTTTTTAAACGTTGGATTTTCCTGCTGTGATTGAAGAATGTCAAGGCATTGAAGAAGCGGCAATCCGGCATCAATCATTGTGGAAAACTGTCTGGAAAATATGATGACGTCACGCTCTTTGACCTTAGGTTGAAGGAATTTTATACTTTCAAAAATATCTTTTGGTTTTTTTCTGATTTTGACAGGGGTTATTTTCCGTCTTTGGAGACTTTGTTTTACCTGTTCAGAAGTCTCTGCCTCCATTTCTCCCTTGATTTTTCTTCCCCGGGGATTTTTTCCCTTCCATTCGAAAATAGTAGGCATTCTTATAATCCTCTTCATAATTTTTCAAAATAAGTTTTTATAAAATTTAATCATACCAAAGCCAGATCAATTGTAAAATCCATGCGGATATACTATATAAATTTTATCGATTGATTACAACAGGAGTTATTTTTTGAATAAAAAAAATAAAATCATTAAAGCAGATACGATTATTACCAGTCATATTAATGCAGATTTTGATGCTATCGCATCAATGCTGGCTGCCCAGAAATTATATCCCGGCTCGGTTATTATTTTTCCAGGCTCACAGGAAAAAAATTTACGGGACTTTTTTATCAGCTCTACAAGTTACCTGTTTAACATGGCAGACCCGGGTTCCATAGACTTTTCTCAAACATCAAGGCTTGTGATTGTTGACACAAAACAAAAAAGCAGATTGACTCAGGTCTCCCAGCTGCTCAGCAAAAAAAATCTTGAGATTGATATTTATGATCATCATCCGGCCATGGAGGGTGATGTAACAGGTTCTTTTGAAATCACCAGACAAACCGGTGCAACCACAACCATATTAAGCTCCCTGTTGCAGGAAAAAAAAATTGTTCCCAGTCCTGAAGAGGCAACAATCATGGCTTTGGGAATATATGAGGACACAGGATTGTTTACATACTCATCCACGACTAAAGAAGATCTTGAACAGGCGGCTTTTCTTTTGTCCTGTGGCGCCAACCTGGATACCATAGTCAGTTTTGTAGTTAAAGAAATCAAATCCGAACAGGTTACCTGGTTAAATGAATTGCTAAACGAAATGACTGTTCATAAAATAAATGGCGTTGATATCCATATGTCCGTCATTTCTTCTCCCACATATATTACGGATCTTGCGACAATTGTTCAAAAAGTTGTCAGAATGGAAGACATTGACATCTTTTTTGCCATAGTTTTAATGGATAATAAAATCAATATCATTGCAAGAAACAGGATACCAGAGGTTGATGCAGGCAGGATACTTTCGAGATTTGGCGGCGGCGGCCATCCTTATGCTGCTTCTGCCAAAGTTGATAATAAAACCCTTGCGCAGGTTGAAATAATGCTCATTGAGCAGCTTCAAAAAGAAGTAAAGAGTATTCAGATCGCAAAACATCTGATGACGTCACCTGCCATCACCATTGAACCCCATGTTACCTGTAAAACAGCCGGCAATACGATGACACGATATAATATCAATACATTACTGGTTGTTGATAAAAAAAAGAATTCCTATGAAGGATATATTACACGACAGGTAATAGAAAAAACTTTGCATCACAAACTGTCCCATCTCCCGGTAAAAGAATACATGAATTCCGAAATCAGTTATATTTCTTCTGATGCCGAAGCCTCCCAGATTGAAAATATTATTATTGAAGGGAAGCACAGAATTCTGCCTGTTATCGATGATGGATGGATTAAAGGCGTTATTACCCGAACCGATCTGTTAAATTATTTAGTGCAGCATAACAAAGCTCTCAAAAGGAGCGACAATGAATTAGGTATTAAAAAAAATGTCAAGAAAAGACAGGTTGAAAACATTATTTACCAGAGACTTGACAACCGCATAAGACAACTTCTTAAAAATATCGGTAAAACAGGCAACGAACTTGGATTCAATTTATTTGTTGTTGGAGGATTTGTAAGGGACTTGTTGCTGAACAGACAAATCGAAGATGTGGATATAGTTGTTGAAGGAGATGGTATTAAATTTGCCAAGATCTATGCAAAAAAAGAAGGCTGCAGGATCAATACCCATAAAAAATTTGGCACGGCAGTTATTATTTTTCCTGATAATTTTAAAATTGATGTGGCCTCTGCCAGATTAGAATATTATAAAACACCGGCAGCTTTGCCTATTGTTGAGAAAAGCTCCATCAAACTTGATCTTGCACGAAGGGATTTTACAATTAACACCCTGGCGATCAGTCTTAATCCTGACAATTTTGGAACTATGATCGACTATTTCGGTGCCAACAGGGATCTTAAAGACAAAACAATAAGAACCATTCATAATTTAAGCTTTGTTGAAGATCCCACACGTATTTTCAGAGCTATTAAATTTTCAAACCGCTTTGGGTTTAAAATTGGAAAAGTAACATCAAATTTAATTAATAATGCAATTAAAATAAATTGTTTTAAAAATTTAAGCGGTCTTCGGGTATTATCTGAACTAAAACAAATCTTTGAAGAGGAAAATCCAATTCCGGCAATCAGAACAATGGAGTCATACGGCCTTGAAAAAGTTATTCATAAAAACCTGACTTTTATCCCAAATACGTATCACCTGCTTGAGTCAGTCAATAAAATACTATCCTGGCACGATCTTTTATATATTGATGAGCAATATCCAAGGTGGGCGGTTTACTTTATGGCACTTTTGAACCGTTGTTCCTATAAAGTCTGTGAACAAATCTGCGACAGGCTTAAAGTTCCCTTGAAAGAACGCGGCATTCTTTTGGAAAAAAGATACAAGGCTGAAAAGCAGCTTCATTTGATAGAGAACTCATCAAATTATACCAAACAGGACCTGTACTGGGCGCTCATTAATTTTAAGACGGAATATATTTTATATATGATGGCCCTGGCGAATGATGAGGAAATAAAAAAAGCCATCTCAAATTTTTATACGCATCAAAGAAGTATAAAGCCTTATATCAAGGGTAGAGATTTATTAAAAATCGGCTTATCATCCGGCCCTGTTTTTACTATAGTTATCAACCAGGTATTAAACGCCAAGCTGCATGGACAGTTGAAAACAAAGAAAGAAGAAATTAAGTTTGCCAAAGAGTATGCCAGGAAAAACAAACTTATTGATTAAATTATGACTTTTTGTTAATCCCCCTTTATTTACTATTTAAAAATAATTGATTTCAGGAATAGTTGAACATGAAAAATGCAGATTTTTTAACCGGAATCACCACCAGTGGAACCCCGCATCTTGGTAATTATGTCGGTGCCATACGACCGGCAGTTGAAACCAGTAAAAATACTGGATTAACATCCTATTATTTTCTTGCTGATTATCATTCTCTAATTAAAAATCATGACCCGAAGCTTAGAAAACAATCTGCGCTTGAAATTGCAGCCGCCTGGATTGCCCTAGGGCTTGACTATGACAACTGTGTGTTTTACCGGCAGTCAGATATTCCTGAAATACCGGAATTAACCTGGATACTCACCTGCCTTACTGCCAAAGGATTGATGAACAGGGCTCATGCTTATAAAGCTACTGTGGCGGATAATGAAGAACAAGGGAATAAAGACTCTGACAAGGGAATAACCATGGGGCTTTTTTCATATCCTGTTCTCATGGCTGCAGACATCCTGATGTTTAATGCCAGAAAAGTGCCTGTCGGCAAAGACCAGGTCCAGCACCTTGAAATGACAAGGGATATTGCAGCAAGATTTAATCATGTTTATAAAAAACTGTTTATTCTTCCCGAAGTTGTTGTGGATGAGACTTCTGCTGTTCTCGCAGGTCTTGACGGCCGTAAGATGAGTAAAAGTTATCATAATTATATTCCTTTGTTTGATACACAAAAACGCCTTAGAAAACTGATTATGAAGATAAAAACCAATTCTCTGGGGCCGGATGAACCCAAGGATCCGAAAACCTGCACGCTTTTTTCAATTTACAGGGCATTTGCATCTCAACAGGAAACAAAAGAAATGGCAGAGCGTTACCGGCAGGGTATTGCATGGGGAACCATGAAACAGGAGCTCTTTGAATATATTGATGAAATATTGAAAGCACCCAGAAAAAAATATGAAGACCTGATTAAAAATCCGTCTGATATTGATGAAGTGCTTAAAAAGGGGGCAATGAAAGCAAGAGAGTTTTCCGTTCCCTTTCTTGAAAGAATAAGAAAAACCATCGGGATTCAGTCACTTGGTTAATTGTTTGATTTCCTTAGAGGTCAGATAACGCCATTCCCCTTCCTTTAAATTGCCAAGGTTGATATTTGCCATCCTGATTCTTTTTAAAATATCAACCTTGTTTCCGGTTTTCCCAACCATTTTTCGAATCTGACGGTTTCTTCCCTGCTTTAAAATAATATTGAATTTATTTTTTGAAATGCGTTTCACTTTTGCTTTTCGAGTTTTAATCCTATCAATCATCAACCCCTGTGCCATATTATTCAATGCAGCTTCAGATATGGGACGAAATGTCGTTACAATATACTCTTTTTCATGATTAAAAGAAGGATGGGATAATTTATTATGCAGATCTCCATCATTGGTCAGCAGCACCAGCCCTTTGGAATCTTTATCAAGTCGACCCACAGGATATACCCGCTCATCAATATCGATTAAATCAAGAATAATTTTTGTTTTCTGCTGTGAACAGGATGTAACAACCCCTTGTGGTTTGTTCAAGGCAATGTATATTTTGGGTGACTCCTGTTTTAAAATAACCAATTGACCATTAAAAAAAACCTTGTCATTTTCAGGATCAATCTTTGTTCCAAGTTCTGTGACAATCTGATGGTTTACCTTTACCCGGCCGTTTAAGATATGCTCTTCCGCTTTTCTCCTGGAACAAAGCCCGGCATGGGCCAGATATTTTTGAAGCCGCATGTTAAGACCTGTATTCAGCATTAATTTTCACATAGTCTTCGCTGAAATCACAAAACAGAAAGCTGTCTGTCTCATTTCCACAATTTAGATCAAGGGTAATGGTTATTTCTTTTTTTTCCATGATTTGGGCAGTTGTTTTTTCAGCTTTATCTCCCAGCCAGCTGCCTTTTAAAACCAATGGCTGGTCATCAAAAAAAAGATCCATTTTTTCAGGAACAACATGGGCTCCGGACCTGCCGGCTGCAGCTGTTATTCTTCCCCAGTTGGGATCTTCTCCGTAAACAGCCGTCTTAACCAGGTTGGAATGTGCAATGGCCTCAGATGCTTTGAATGCATCCTGTTTTGTTTGAGCTCCTTTAACGATAATCCGTACAAGCTTGGTGGCGCCCTCCCCGTCCTTGACCACCATTTCAGCAAGTTCCAAACAGGTTTTATCAAGCATGCCTTGAAATATTTTTTTAGACTCAACATCGGTTGTTTTAACTCCGGAAGTACCATTTGCAAGGGCTAAAAGCGTATCATTGGTGCTGGTATCTCCATCAATTGTGATACGATTAAAAGATTTTTCATTGGCTGCGCTTAAAGAGGTCTTTAACTCCCGAGCTGAAATTTTCACATCAGTGCAAACAAAGGCCAGCATTGTTGCCATATCCGGTCGGATCATACCGGACCCTTTTGCAATTCCCATAATTGAAAATTTTTTGTCGCCAATAACGCCGCTTTTCTTTACCACTTTTCTACAGGTATCTGTCGTCAGAATAGAAGCAGCAAAATCCTTCACATGATCGGCAGAAAGATGTGTGACAATATCCTGAATACCTGTTTTAAATCTATCCATTGGAAGATTGGCACCGATCACGCCCGTTGAAGAGACTAAAACAAGATCATCAGAAATACCAAGAGAACCGGCAACCATTTTCGAACAGGCAACGGCATCTTCAATCCCCTTGTCTCCTGTAAAGCAGTTAGCATTCCCGCTGTTAACAAGAACCGCCTGGCACAGGCCTTTTTTAATTTTTTCTTTTCCAAGAATCACCGGTGCTGCAATGACTTTGTTCCGTGTAAAAAGGGCTGCCGCAACAGCAGGTTTCTCACAATATATAAGCCCCAGATCTTTTCTATCATTTTTTTTAATCCCGGCCTGAATACCGGCAAATTTGAATCCTTTCAT
>JAHOYS010000167.1 GCA_019038815.1 Desulfobacterales bacterium
AAAAACATCCACTGTCGGCCTGATTATTCTTGCTGTTTTACTGGTTACATCGCCTCAGTATTCAGCCCATGCTGCTGACGGATCACAAAAAATAAAAAAATTATTGCCTCTGGAAGAAAACATAACCCCATCCATTGCAGATGCACCAAAAATGATAATGATAAATTCCAAGGTGGTCAATAAATACAGCGATCTTTATGAACCGGTCCGTTTCATGCACAGCAAGCACGCCAATGTGCTCAAAGACTGCAGCATTTGCCATCATCGAATGCCCAGGGAAGAAGGGGATCTTTATGGTGAGCCTGTTTCCATGGTACAGCTCAAGGAAAAAGAACAAATGCCTGTATCATGTTCAGTTTGTCATGTTCAGCCCTTTGATCCCAAGAATTTGCATACACCCGGGTTAAAAGGAGCCTACCATCAGCTATGTATGGACTGCCACCGTGAAGCAGAGCAGGTCCCCCATTTGCGGGGATCAATTCAATACAGTGCCATGGTAAGGGGCCCAATTGCAAGGCCCCTTGATACAAGGGCGCCAACAGACTGTCTTGCCTGTCATGCTAAAAAAGTTCCCAACCATAATGAACTGGTAAAGCTTACCGGGAATGTCAGTCCAACAGATGTAACAAAAAATTGTCTTTCATGCCATAAGGAAGAGGGTGAAGCCATATTGAAAACCTCCCACTGGAACTGGCACGGTTCTTCCCCATATACTGTCGGACATGAAAAAAGAACGGATCTGGGTAAAAAGACAAATACCATAAACAATTTTTGTATCAGTCTTAGTGGGAACTGGGAAAGATGTACCAGCTGCCACATCGGCTATGGATGGGAAGATGAGACTTTTGATTTTACAGACATGACAAAAATTGACTGTCTTGTCTGCCATGATACAACGGGCAAATATAAAAAAGCGCCGCCCGCAGCAGGTATGCCTGTGAAGAATCTGGATTTAATCACCATTGCTCAGAATGTCGGCCGTCCCAGTCGTGATACCTGCGGTATGAACTGCCATTTTATGGGCGGGGGTGGAGATGCTGTCAAACATGGAGACATGAGTTCTGTTTTAATCAAACCAGATAAAAATCATGATGTTCACATGGGTGTTTCAGGCGGTGGACTGGATTTCAGATGCCAGGACTGCCACAAGACCCGTAACCATATGATTTCAGGTCGAAGTATATCTGTTCCCGTAGTGGAAGGTGACCTGTCTTGTGAATACTGCCATACAGATAAACCGCATATTGGAAGTGAATTGATAGACCATCACTTAAACAAACACACAAAACATATATCCTGTCAGACTTGCCACATACCGATTTATTCAAAGAAAAACCCGACCAAGGTTTACTGGGACTGGTCTGATGCAGGGAAAGATATCAAACCATCCAAGGATAAATATGGAAAGCCTACCTTTTCAAGTAAAAAAGGAAGTTTCAAGTGGGAGGAAGCCGTAAAACCTGAATACATGTGGTATAACGGAACTGTGGAAAGATATCTTATCGGTGACCGGATCAATGAAAACGGGGTTACAGAGTTAACAAAGCCAATGGGAAATCTTAAAGATCCTTCATCAAGAATATATCCATTCAAAGTTCATCGCGGAAAACAGATCAGTGATGCTGTTAACAAACAGCTGATTACACCCAAGCTATGGAAAGGATTCTGGGATCACAAGGACTGGGATAAGGCTGCCGCAGACGGTATGAAAGCTTCCGGCATGGAATACAGTGGAAAATATGAATTTGTGGAAACTGCCATGTACTGGGGGCTTACCCATGAAGTGGTTCCCAAGGAGCAGGCCCTGTCCTGTGCAGAGTGTCATGTGTCTTTGACCAAAGCACCCTATTGCGGCGCATGTCACCAGGAAAGACCGGATGTGGATTTTGAAGCTCTGGTTCACAAGGGGATGGATTTTAAAGCCCTGGCTGAACAGGGACGAGATGTAAAAGCTCTCATTGGTAAAACAAATTATATTGATTACAAAGCTTTAGGATATGATGGTGATCCCATCGAGACCGGCGGCAGGTTTGATAAACTTGGTCTTAATATTAAAAATGGTAAAAAAATTCCATTAAAAACAGATGATAACGTGAATAAAAAAACGAATTAATTTTCAAGGAGGTAAGAAATGGTTAAAAAATTAAGCGCACTAGGAATGATTTTGGTATTTATGGCAGTTTTCATAGGGGTTGCAATTGCTGAGGGAAAAGGAAATTCCCGTAAAGGCAAGTATCTTTTCCGCAAAAGTTGCCGTACCTGCCATACAGATGGCGCGGCTGCCAAAGACTTAAGTCCGGTAAGTAAAACCCAGGCTGAATGGGTAAAAACTTTCGAAGCTCTTGATACCCTGCAATGCAAAGAGGAATGGGCAAACTTATCAGAACAGGACAGCCTGGATATATATTCTTATCTTCATGGACATGCATTTGATTCACCGTCACCAGCCAAATGCAAATAAAAGAAACCCATTTATAAATCAGGTATAAATCTGGAGAGAATAATGGCAGCGACAAAAACCCAAATGATTTCCCGGCGTAAATTTTTAAAATTATCCGGGGCACTTGCAGCAAGTACTGCAGTTGCCAACCCTTGTCGGGTTTTGTATGCCCTGACCAAGGATTCGGGTGTAAAAAATTTAAATGAGATCAGGGAAGTTTTTTCAGCCTGTGACATGTGCTTTAACAAGTGTGGTCTGATTGCGCAGGTTGAAAATGATATTGTTAAAAAACTTGATCCCAACCCCAAATCTTTAAAATCCCGGGGTATGTTATGCGCCCGTGGCAATGCCGGTGTGAAACAGCTCTACGACCCGGATCGATTGAAATACCCGCTTCTGAGAAAGGGAGCAAGGGGCGAAGGCAAATGGCAGCGCTTAAGCTGGGACCAGGCGCTGGATCATGCTGCTGAGCAACTTGATAAAATAGGAAAACAATACACCCGTTGCGGTTTTCTGTTCATGGCTGGTACAGACATGCAGTCTACATTTGTCCACCAGTTTGCAGAAGCATATGGATCCTATAATATTATTTCCCATGAATCCAATTGCCTTTTAAGCCGCAACAGGGCATTTTTAGACACCTATGGGGTTATGCCGACTCCGGATGTGTTGAACTGTAAATACGTGATCATGCCGGGGGCCAACAGGTTCGAGGCCATTGTGACACCGGACACCATGGATTTGATGACAGCTATGGAAAATAAATCCAAACTGGTTGTTCTTGATCCCAGGTTTACAAAGACAGCTGCTCTGGCAGATGAATGGTATCCCATAAAACCTGGTACGGACATGGCATTTTTTCTGGCTGTCGCCCAGGTCATTATATCAGAAGAATTGTATGACAAAACTTTTATTCAAGAAAAGACCTCTGGTTTTGAAGAATTAAGGGAACATGTCAAACAATATACGCCCCAGTGGGCTGAACAAGAGACAGACATACCGGCAAAAGACATTAAAAGAATTGCAAGGGAACTTGCCAAGGCTGCCCCGTCTGCTATGGTCTATCCCGGACGCAGGAGTTCTGATTACGAAGATTCTACACAGATAAGACGGTCTTATGCAATTGTGAATGCTTTGCTGGGCAACTGGGATCAAAAGGGTGGTTTGCTTGTACCGAAAAAAGTCAAGCCCGGCTCAATGCATCTGGAAGCACCTTTTTATGAAGATAACCCTGATGATAGAGTTGATGCCGGAATGGCTCAAATGATGTTTGGTGAAGAAGGTTCTTTCAAACATACCCGGGATGCAATATTAAAAGGAGAACCCTACCCTGTTAAAGGCTGGATGACCTATAAGACCAATCCGATGCAGACAGGGGCAAATCGAAACAAAACCATTGAAATGATCAATACGCTTGACTTCATGATGACCGTGGATATTACCATGAGTGATACAGCCTGGATGGCTGACCTGGTATTGCCGGCTCCGAGTTATCTGGAAAGACAGGATCCTTTATCTGCATTTCTTGCTTCTTCTACATGCAGCGGCGTGATCACACGTGATGCTGTTGTTCCGGCCATGTTTGAATCAAAGCCTGTATTCTGGATAGTCAAAGAGCTGGCCAAACGCCTGGATCTGGGAGAGTTTTTTGATTATACAATGGATGACTTCAGGAAAGAACAGCTTAAAAAAATACCAGAGGTTGCAAAAGCAATCAAGGAAGACGGTGTTTATAATATTACCGGTCCAAGCTATGGTCTTTACAAAGGAAAGCCATTTAAGACAACTTCAAAAAAGATTGAGCTTTACAGTACCCGATACAAAAGCAAAGGAATTGATCCCATGCCGGTATACAAGTCGCCTAAATCAATTCCTGAGAATCATTTTCGTATCGTTGTGGGACGTAATGCGTATATTACCCAGAGCGCCAGTACCAATAATAACCTCTTGTGGGAACTGCAAAAGGAAAATCATTTGTGGGTCCACCCGGAGTCTGCCGCAGCATTGGGTATTAAAGACGGGGAAACTATAAACGTAAAAAGCAGTGCAGGGAAAGTTACGATTAAAGCAAGGGTTACAAAGGAAACAAGGCCTGACACGGTTTATATGGACACGGGTTTTGGCGTGATGTCAAACTGGTTGACGAATATTGCCGGAAAAGGTGCATGCATTGCGGAAATCCTGGAAGATCGTGCAGATATAATTTCCGGGAACATGGCCATGCATGAGACTTTTGTAACTATCAGTAAAATATGATTTTTGATAAAACTTATACTTATTGTGAGGGATTTAAGGAATGACACAACGCAAAAAATACGCCATCATCATTAATGCTGCGAAATGTATCGACTGCAAGGCCTGCATGATTGCCTGCAAAGTTGAAAACAATGTCCCGGAAGGGTTTTGGCGAAATTGGATCAATGTTCTTGGCGGAGAAAACGGATCGGTCCGAACTGAATTCCAGCCCAGTCAGTGCATGCAGTGTGATGATCCCTCATGTGTGGCTGCCTGCCCGGTTCAGGCGACGTATAAGCAGGACAATGGTCTGGTGGTGATTGATCCTGAAAAATGCATCGGGTGTGGGAATTGCGTGACAGCCTGTCCATACAAGGCACGTTACAGAGATCCGGTTAAGAAAATAGCTGATAAGTGTGATTTCTGTGAAGATCGTTTACAACGTGGAAAGGAGCCTGCCTGTGTGGTGACCTGTCCAACCAAAACACGTGTCTTCGGGGATATGAATGATCCTGCAGACCCGGTTGCCCAGATGGTCAAAAAGGAAAAACTGGTGCAGATCGTGGCACCTCATATAAATACCCGGCCCAATATTTATTATTTTGAGGGTACAAAGCTTTTAGACTGGGCAGTCACGCCCATGCTTCCGGGTAATGTCAGCATGCCGCGGGAATTCTGGAAGACTGTATCAACCGTGAAGTAAGGATAATATAATTAAAAAGATCAAGTAAAAAGGGGATGGATTTCAAATCTGTCCCCACTATTAAGGTGGTTAATATTAATATACAGCTTTCTGCATGGTAGGGTTTATGCAAAAAAGCTGCAACAATTAAAAAAGGACGGTAGAGATGAAAAGAACCAGGAGGTTATTGTGGGTTTCTGTATTACTGGCACTGGCGCTGGTAACGGGTTTGGGGTGCCAGACAGCTCCCAAATCAGCAGAAGCACCCAAAGCAGATACTAGCTGGCAATTCCACGATATTGTGGATTTGAAATTTGTCCAGAAGTATGCAGTTATGCCCAAACCGGCAAATGTTATGCTCATTGACTCGAGCCCTAAAAAAGGAAAATTTGATAAGGGCTCAATCCCCACGGCTATCAGTATTCCAGACAGCAGTTTTGCTAAAATGACTGATAAGCTGCCAAAAGATAAGAATGCTCTTCTTATCTTTTTTTGTCAGGGGCCCACATGAAAGATGAGTCATAAATCCGCCTGGAAGGCGGAAAAACTCGGATATACAAATGTAAAACTTTATGCTGGCGGTTTTCCTGAATGGAAAAAAGCCGGAAATTATTATGTAGTTGAAACATCTTATGTGAAAAATGTAATTGATTCATTAAAGCCTGTTGTTATTGTTGATTCAAGACCGACGCGACCGGCATATGTCAAAAGCCATCTCCCCGGCGCTATAAATATTCCGCACAAAAAATTTGATGCACTCAAGGGGATACTGCCGACAGATAAGAATATCCCCCTTATTTTTTATTGCGGCGGTTACACATGAAAGATGAGCCATATATCCGCCAGGATGGCGGGTCAAAACGGTTATAAAAATGTAGTTGTATATTCGGCCGGAATTAAAGCATGGACAAAAGCCGTAGGTATAAGCTCTGGTGCGCCTACAGTAAAAGTCAGCGGTGACAGTGAAGTTATTGATATTGCAGTTTTTGAAAAAATCATCAAAGAGAATCCAGAAAGCATTCAGCTCATTGATGTCAGAGACAAGGATGAGTATGCAGCAGGTCATTTTAAAACTGCCGTGAACATACCCACGGATGATCTTGAGAAGAAAGTTAAAACACTTTCTGATGAAAAACCAATTGTTTTTGTATGCAATACCGGTGCAAAAAGCGGTGAAGCATACTATATGCTTCAGGATTTGAGATCTGATCTTAAAAAGGTTTATTATCTTGATGCAGAGTGCAAATATAAAAAAGACGGTACCTTTAAGATAATTAAACCAAAATAAACATATGCATCAAAGGGCAGTCCTGTTTTTTATTAAAAGGGGCTGCCCAAACTATAACAGGATCATTTTGGATTGGAAATCCGTGAAAGAAGTAAAACAAGCATTTCAGCCACAAGATAAAAAAACCTGCAATCATAATCAACAGATTTAAGACGCTGATTAAAAACTTTTACCCAGGGAAGCATTTTTTCAGCTGCAAAGGATGCCGCCTCTTCTGAAATCAATTCATCGCTCTGCTGCAAAAGAAAAAATAAATATTCCAGTTCAATAGCCAGATGATCAGGCGGTTCATTGGCGATGTTTTCCATGGACAGACCCTTGGATTTAAAGCAATTGATCATTTCCACAGCCGGCCTGCCCATCATGGGGGCATTTTCAAATTCGTAACAAGACTCGTAAAGCGGCGCGGTAATACCATCTTTGCTGTTGACAAAAAGTCTTACATAGCACTCATTCAGGTGCTCGAAAAGAGCTTGCTGGGAATCAAATCCATCGATAATTGAACTGATATTATCAAGATTGGCAGGAGATTCCACCTCTATGCCTGTAAAAATAATTTCAAAAGATTGAAAAAAATTACCTTCCATCATGTGGCGGCATGTCTCTAAATCCGGTCCCCAAAATACCCGGCACATGATTTGCAACCCGTCAAGAACAGCGTCATTAAATTTTTTATTTTCAGATTTTTGTAGATCCATATAGCTTGATCACCCTGTATCCTGTTTTGTTGTAATTAAAAAAATTTGATCCAAAGAGTAAGGGTTTGTTTTTAATTGTCAAACAAAAAAAAGGATTTGTCCCTGTCAATTATAGGGGAAATAGTTTTTATTTATTGATTCAAGACCTGCCATATGAGATACATGGACAAACCAAGGAAAGGTTATCCAAGGAGAAACAGAGAAATAAATGAAAACAAAGACAATGACTGGGCCGCCCATGGCATTGGCCTGGTTTGTTTGGGGCCTTGGGGCCCTTTTTTATCTGGCTGGTTTTTTTCAGAGAGTGGCCCCGGCAGTCATGACCCAGGAGCTAATGCAGGATTTTCAAATTTCTGCCTCAGGCCTGGGCCATTTATCCGGGCTCTATTTTTACGCCTATGTGGCCATGCAGATTCCCACGGGGATTCTGGCTGACACCCTGGGTCCAAGAAAGCTTTTAACTGCCGGCTGTCTTGTGGCAGGTCTGGGCACCCTTTTGTTTTCCATGTCTTCTGGGTTTTTTTGGGCAGGTTTTGGCCGGCTTCTTATTGGAGGGTCAGTGGCTGTGGCCTTTGTAGGGCTTCTCAAGCTATCCTCATCCTGGTTCCCAAAGAAAATATACGCTTTTGTTACGGGCAATGCCCTGTCCATCGGTCTCATTGGTGCTGTTTTCGCAGGCCCCCCTTTAAGATTTTTCATGGACATCTTTCAATGGCGCCAGGTCATTGGTGTCACAGGCTTGATGACCCTTATGCTTGGCGGGGTGATCTGGCTTGTTGTCCGGGACTGGCCCCAGGAAAAGGGATATCCAGGCTTTACACCAAGAACATCCAGGCCAGACTCATTGTCTTTCAAGGGAATCGGTCAGACTCTTTCCAAGGTGCTTAAATATCGGAATACCTGGCTTTTGTTTTTTATTCCAGGCGGGATTGTGGGGTGTATCCTTACTTTTTCCGGATTATGGGGGGTGCCCTACCTGATCTCTCACTACCAGATAAGCCCGGCCCGGGCAGCTTCCCTTACCTCTGTACTGCTTATTGCCTGGGCTGTGGGAGCTCCTGTTTTTGGGTGGGTATATGGCAGGCTGGGAAAAAGAAAGCCCCTTTATATTGCAGGATGCATGATAGTCGCCCTGGGATGGTCAATAATCCTTTTCCAGGAAAGTCTTTCTTTATTACAGATGATCATGGTTTTTTCCATTACTGGTTTTTTTTCCGGCTCAATGATCGTAAGCTTTGCCTTTGCTGCGGAATCAGTTCCCCAGCCTTTGTCCGGAACTGTGTCCGGCCTGACCAACATGGGAACGATGATGGGGCCAACACTTCTCCAGCCATTTGTTGGCTGGATACTTGACCGCAATTGGACAGGCCAGGTAGTCGACGGGGTAAGACATTATTCACTTGATGCCTATGAATACGGGTTTATACCCATGATGGCATGGGTTACTTTATCAGTTTTGCTTCTGTTTTTTACCAAAGAAACCAATTGCCGGCAGATGGACTGACCCCTTTTTTGAGTAAACACCCAAAGAAATATTTGCAGCAATTATAAAACGCTCAATAGGGCTTAGGAAAGAGCAATATTGAGCTTTTTCATTTTCCGGTAAAGAATTGTCCGGTGAATGCCCAGGATATCAGCAGCCAGGGTTTTATTGTTGTCCGCCTCAACAAGAGCCTGCTTTATGGCATATTGTTCTGCTTTATGTAAATATTCATTGAGCCTGGCACCTTTATCCCTGATGGGTATGGTTTCAGAATAATGGAAGTATTCAGGCAGATCTGAAATATCAATTGATTGGGTTTTGGTTGAAACCAGAACTCTTTCCATGGCATGCAAAAGCTCCCTTCCGTTTCCAGGCCATTTATAGTTTAACAGGGCTTTTTCAGCATCGGTAAGTATTCGAATACCTTTACCGGCAGGTCCTTTTATGATTTTTTGAATAAAAGAATATGCCATGAGTAGAATGTCATCTATGCGCTCTCTTAATGGTTTGATATGAATGGGAACAACATTTAACCTGAAATAAAGATCTCTTCTGAATAATCCGCTTTTCATCAGGCTTTCCATATCCTGGTTAGTGGCTGCGATAACACGGAAATCAGAAGGAGTTAAGGTGTGGCTGCCGATACGTTCCACTTGCTTCATTTCAAGGATTCTTAATATTTTGGGTTGCATTTCCAAAGGCATATCACCGATTTCATCTAGAAATATAGTTCCCATATTAGCCAGTTCAAATTTACCGGGTTTCCCTTTTCTGCTGGCCCCGGTAAATGATCCTTTTACATATCCAAAAAGTTCTGATTCCAGAAGATCTTTTGGAATGGCCGCACAATTGACCTGTACAAAGGGAAAGGTTTTTCTCGCACTGGCCTGGTGAATAGACTGGGCAAATAATTCTTTGCCCGTGCCTGATTCGCCCGTGATAAAAACAGGAAGATCGTTGGTGCTGGCCTGTAAAGCCTCGTTTTTTGCCATTTTCATAGCCTTGCTTTTTCCGATAATGCAATCAAAGTCATATATGGTTCTGTGAATGGCACCTAATTCTTCCTGGAAATTTTTCAGTTTTGATTCAAGGTGGGCACATTTTTCTGAAAGTTTTACCGCAGTTGTAGCATTGTCAAAAAGGATAAGACCAAGAACAGCAATAGTCTTTCCCTGCTGTTTGATGGGGATTCGATGTACCAGATAGCCAACACCTTTATGCTTGTGGGGATAATTGATTTCAGTTTGACCGGTTTGGGCAACAATATGGAGTCTTGAATTATCAACTACATCAGTTGCATATTTCCCTATAATCTGGTCAAGATCTGTGTTGAGAAACTGGGCATAGGTGTTGTTGCAATAAATGACATAGCCGTTAGAATCTGAAACAACCACACCTATCCGCATTACGTCAAGGATGGATTTGAAAAAGTCTTTTTGTTTTAAAATGTCTATGGAAGACCTGTTGTCAATCATGAAATTCCCCTGTCCTGTATTAGATTGTATCGATTTTGATACAATCTAATACAGGGGAAATATTTTTGCAATCCATAAAATTTTAGCTATTATTTAATGCGTTTCAAGACAGAAACACAATTTGTTGCACCTGATCCGCCAACATTAAAAACAACACCGATTTCAGGTTCTTTTTTTTCAGGCGTCATGCCAATGGGTTCTCCCACAAGCTGTTTGTATGCCAGTGCATGCATGGAGGCTCCTGTTGCTCCCACAGGGTGTCCTTTTGATTTCAGTCCGCCGGACAGATTGACAGGGCATAGGTCATCCGGTCCAAATCTTTGATTGATATAATCAAACCCGGCCTGTCCTTGTTTAGACAATCCCAAGGCTTCAGTGGTGAGAATCTGGTTTATGGAAAAGCAATCATGAACTTCTGCAAAATTCACATCATCAATGGAAATATCAGCCTCGGCAAAGGATCTTTGAACTGCCATTTTACCAGCAGTCAGCTCATAGAGATTGCCCCTTTGTTTTTCTGACAGCCTGTCACTGGCCATGCCTATACCTGAAATTTCCACTGCCCGGGAACTTATTTTTTTAGCATCATCTGTTGGTGCAAGGACCAGGGCTGCTGCTCCATCAGAAACAAGAGAGCAGTCATGGAGTCTCAAAGGATAGGCAATATAAGGATTGCTTCCTTTGCCGGTTTCAGGAAGATCAAGAATTTTTTGCGGGTCATCAAGGCCAAGGCGATGGGGAGGAGCCCCTTTGCTGAAGTGCGCCAGAGGATTTTCAAAGCCGTTTTTATAGCTGAGAGCAGAGATATGGGCAAACATTTCCTGCATTTGCTCAAGGCTATAATTATGGTGTGCCATATAGCCTTTGGCAAGCTCAGCAAAAAGCCCTGGAAATGTCATGCCATGGGCTCCCTCATCAGGCCAGAATGATGAACAGGCAAGAGCATGGGTTACGCCTGGTGTGGGTAAAGTATTCATTTTTTCAATACCAATTACCAAGACTCTTTTAAACCGGCCGGATTCAATGGCAAAGGCGGCATTATAAAGGGCAACAGAAGATGAGGCACAGGCACCTTCCGTTCTTGTGGTGGGAACAAATTGCAAATCTTCCGGCGCCACTTCAAGACCTAAAGGGCCTATATGTTCCTGATTGATAAATTTTGATGGAGAACAGGACCCTATCCAGATGCCGTCAATCTCTTTTGCAGATATACCTGCATCTTCAAGGGCTCCTCTGCCGGCCTCTTCTAAAAGGTCATAAAAAGACTTGGTGTCCTTGATTTCTCCAGTTTCCCTGTTTTTTTGTACAAACGCGCCGAACTTTGTGTTATACGCACCTATTATACTGGTTTTACTCATGATTATTTCCTCATATATAAAGAATTATCCTTTTGAATCAAGTCTTAAGCCGCCATGGATGAAAAACACATCTCCTGTCAGGGCCTGGTTTCGGAAAAGCTCACCTGTAAGGGAAGCGATTTCTTCGGGTTCTATTAATCTGTTAATGGGAATCTTGTTTAAAATATAATCAAGGGCCTTTTTATTCATTCCTTCTAAGATCGGAGTTCTTACATACCCTGGAGCAATGGCGACACACCTTATTTTATGGGCCATTTTCCGTCTGAATAGTTCAGCTGTGACAACCTTGGGCATGACAGAGACCGCAGCCTTGGTGGAAGAGTAGTTTATCTGGCCGGCTGTTCCAAGAGAACCTGTTGATGAGATCAGGCAGATGAGTCCTTCGCAGTCATGGTTGATCATCTTTTCCATGCATTCCCTGATGGTGAGAAATACCCCTGTAAGGTTGATATTGATCACAGAGGTGAATTGTTCAAGGCTCATTTTGCTCTTTACTTTGCCGGTTTCCCTGTCAATATTCAGCATCAAGCTGTCATTTATGATTCCAGCACTGGGTACAACCAGGTTAATGGCACCAAAAGTTTCCATGGCAAAATCAGCAAGTTTGGTGCAATCTTTTTCTTTTGTTACATTACATTCAATGGTAGCAACGTTGGTTTTTAATTTTTGTTTGGCAATTTTAAGGCTTTCAGGGTTGATGTCCGCCAGGACCACTTTCCCGCCTTTTTCAACCCAGTATTGGGCCATACTGAATCCTATTCCGCTGGCCCCGCCTGTTATTACTGCAACCGAATCTTTAATATTAAGCATATTATTCTCCTGATTTAAGGCCGACAAGTTCCGGCTTAAAATAATTATGATTCATTTGTGTTAAATTCTCTTTGATAATTGGAACAAATTCCATGTTGGCAAGAATATCTTTTTCAAGATCAATTCCAGGTGCTATTTCAATCAGTTCAATTCCATCAAGGGTAAGCTGAAAGACTGCCCTTTCAGTAATATAAAGGACATCCTGTCCTTTTTGAGCGCCCAGCTCTCCACTGAATGTAATCTGTTCAACCTCTTTAATGAATTTTTTTATTTTTCCTTCCTGTTCAATGATAAGCTGACCGTCTGAAACTCTTGTTTTCAGGCCGTTTGTGGTAAAGGTCCCCATGAATACAACTTTTTTTGCGTTCTGGGAAATATTTATAAACCCGCCGCAGCCAGGAAATTTTTTTCCAAAACGGCTGACATTATTATTTCCTTTTTTATCAATCTGGGCCATGCCTAGAAAAGTGATGTCAAGGCCGCCCCCGTCATAAAAATCAAACATTTGGGGTTCCTCAATGAGGCACTCCATATTTACAGCTGCTCCGAAACTCAGGCCGCCAACGGGCATACCGCCAATGGGACCCGGTTCAACAGTCAATGTGATATAGTCCAGGATTCCTTCTTCAGATGCCACCCTTGGTACGTTTTCAGGAAAACCGATTCCCATATTCCCGATCATGCCTTTTTTAAGTTCCCGGGCCGCCCGCCGTCCAATGACTTTTACTGCAGAAAGTTCAAGGGGGGCAACCTGGCTTATGGGAACTCTGATCTCTCCTGCGTAGGCAGGGCTGTATTGTTCG
>JAHOYS010000036.1 GCA_019038815.1 Desulfobacterales bacterium
TAACTCAGTTTATGGGTGTAAATGAGAATTTTTGTCCGCCAATGGATGCTTCATACATCAATCCCCCCAGGGTGTGGACAAATATGGCCATTCCTTTAGTGTAACTAGTTTCTGCCTGCTTGCCGGTGGCGGGTCCCAGACTTGCCCCGGCCGTAGTGCCCTGAGTGCTTGCCTGTGCCTGGGCAGCCGCTGTGATGGCGACGGCAGATGCAGAACCGTCAAATTCAAAGTTTCCGCTTGTAAACTCATCATAGGAGCGTTTGTCCTGGAAGAAAATGATTTGACTGAAGACCTGTCCCCCCAGTTGGAAGCCGACACTTATCTTCATCAGCGTGGCAGTGCCTGAGATTTTCCCCTGTTTGTATACTCTGCCCGAACCATAAGCACCGCCCAGACCTATTCCACCCTTTCCAACATTTGGAAATACGGTATATCCATATGCATTATTAAAAAACGGTTTTACAGCATCAGAGTTATTAAACACGTCAATGGTATCTGAATATTTGTCTGCCATTGCATTGTTTGAAACTAATAATAAAAGAATAGCAAAGAATAAAGATAAACTTAGTTTAATTAATTTCATGATCTGTCTCCTTGGAGGTTAAATATCATTCCGTATACTTTCTTTTTAACAGTATTATTGTTTTAATTCCAGTTATTTTGGATATCATGAGAATAAAATGGCAGTTTTTGATTCAGTAAAAATATAAATTGGTTCTTGAAAATTTCATATTTGATAAATATAATATGATTTTGATTCCATTGGATTTGTTATGAAACCAAACACGAAACTACTCTTATTTTTTTTGCTGCTGGCCTTTGTCGTGGTGATTGGTATCCTTCACGCCCTTACCCCTGGGCACATGATTTTTTACCATGATACTTACCGGAGGTTAAGCTATTTTCCCATTACTATCGGTGCCATTTTGTACGGTTTGCGTGGAGGGATCTGCCTTGCTGTTCTTTCCTGTATGGCATTTGTCCCGCATCTTTACATGTTCTGGGCAAGGGGACCGGAAGCTTACTACAGTGAATTGTCGGAAATATTATTTTATCTTGCTGCCGGAGTTGTAATCGGGCTTATTTCAGCTAAGGAAAACAAATTAAAGGAAAAATATAAAAGCCTTTCGGAAAAACTGGCCGGATCGTATAAACGCCTTCACGATCAGGCTTCCCAGCTTGTAGAAGCGGAAAAACAATTGGGAGAAAGCCAGAAGCTTTCTCTGCTGGGCCATGTGTCGGCATCTCTTGCCCATGAAATAAAAAACCCTCTGGCTTCCATAAAGGGGGCAGCTGAAATCCTGGCAGATGAAGTGCCTGAGAATCATCCAAAACATGAATTTATTGAAATTATGCGTTCTGAAATTTCAAGGCTGAATCATTCGGTGGAAGATGTCCTGAAATATTGCAGGGGTCAACAGCAATATGACAAAGTGAGAAAGGAACCAGTTGGAAAAATTATTAACCGGGTGGTCTTACTGCTTGAAGCGGGACTGAAGGAGAAATCCATCCGGGTTTCCATTCAGGCGGAATCCGACGAGAAGGAGTTTGTGACGGATGAAGCCGCCCTGATTCAGGTTTTGATGAATATTATGATTAATGCCGTTGATGCCGTTGAAAAAAACGGCAGAATCATCATTGAATTTGGCAAATATAAAAGTGGGTGTCTCATTCGTATTTCAGATGATGGACCCGGTATCGATAAAGGCTTGGTCGCAAAGGTATTTCAGTCATTTGTGACATTCAAAGAAGAGGGTACAGGTCTTGGACTTTCCATTTCAAAAAGAATAGTTGAAAGCTTAGGGGGAAAAATAGTTATTGAAGAATCAACCCTTGGTGGCGCGGCTTTTTTAATATTTTTGCCCGAAAAAAAAACGAATAACAATGAGAGTATCAAACATGTCTGATATAATATTATTAATTGATGATGACCAAAGCTTAAGACGGGTTACAGAATACAACCTGACGGAAAAAGGATTTAACGTTGTAACGGCTGAATCAGGCGCACAAGGCCTTGAATATTTTAAAACAACTTCTCCTGATCTTGTGGTGACGGATGTTAAGCTAGGGGATATGAACGGGCTTGATATCCTGGCAAAGATAAAAAAAGATGCGCCGGAGATCCCTGTGATCATCATGACGGCATTCGGCTCCATTGAAATGGCTGTTCAGGCCATGCACAAGGGTGCTTTTAATTTTATCACCAAACCGTTTGATCGGGATACCTTGATTTTATCCTGTAAAAAAGCACTGGAATTAAAGGGACTGCGTGCAAAAACAAGGCTGCTGGCAAATGAAATCAACCGTCTTACCGGCACCGAGGGTATCATATCGGCAAGTCCTGTTATGAAAGACTTGCTGGATACGGCATCCAGAGCTGCAAACAGTGAGGCAACTATTTTAATTACCGGTGAATCCGGTACGGGTAAAGAAGTTCTGGCAAGGCTGATTCATCAAAACAGTCCCAGAAGCAATGGTCCCATGGTTGTTGTCAATTGTGCAGCTATTCCGGCAGGGCTGATAGAAAGCGAGCTTTTCGGCCATGTGAAAGGATCTTTTACCGGTGCCATAAAAGATAGGAAAGGGCATTTTCAAACTGCATCAGGCGGAACACTTTTTCTGGATGAGATTGGAGAGATGGCCACTGATATCCAGGTCAAACTGTTAAGGGCAATTCAAGAAAAAGAAGTCCAGTCCGTGGGATCGGAAAGAGCAAAGAAAGTTGATATCAGGATTGTTGCAGCCACAAACCTGGACCTTCAAGAAAAGATTGCCCAGGGAGAATTCAGGGAGGATTTATATTACAGGTTGAGTGTGATTCCTCTCTTTATTCCACCGCTAAGGGAGCGGACCGAAGATATTCCTGCCCTGGTAAAGCATTTTTTAAAAAAATTTGATGCGCCTCGGGGTGTTGTTTTTTCCAGGCAGGCCCATGATCTATTAAAAGCCTATCAATGGCCGGGAAATATCAGGGAAATGCAGAATATTGTCGAGCGATGTATTATTTTAAGAGAAAAAAGTATGATAAATCCGGAAGATCTTCACCTGCTTGTTCATAAAGCATCTGCTACATCCCTTGCGCCTGTTATCCCTGATGAAGGTATCGCCCTGGAGGATGTTGAAAAAAGTTATATTTTAAAAGCCCTTGAAAAAGCAAACCAGAATCGTTCAAAAGCTGCAAGATTGTTAAAAATACCCAGACACGTTCTTTTATACCGGCTGGAAAAGTATGGCCTGTAAAATTGTAGATTATTCTACACCTGTATGTGGAATAGTCTTCAAATCGTTTTTTTCTTAGTTGAGGCATTCTTAATCGTAATCAAATAATTTTTTTGTCTTTTCAATCGGTTAGCATTTAATCCAATTAAATTGAATCATTGGCACGGGTCTTGATCTATAGCTGGAAGCAGACTGATAAAAAAACACTTAATCAATTGGAGGATAATGTGAAAAAAACAAAGCATATCATTTTTGGTTTTGTCGGGGTGGTATTGATTTTAATGGCAGGACTGGTCATGGCTGAAAAACCCCAGCCCCAGACCCGGGATTTAAGCCGTGCAGTCCTGAAAATAGACAGCCTGTCCTGTGGGGGATGCTTTTCTACGATTAATGCAGAACTTGCGCCTTTGGAAGGATATTCAGGCATGGGTGCAAATTTATTCAGAAAATTGATTGCAATCGATTTTGCTGCACCGTTAACAGTTGAGAAAATAACCCAGGCGCTTTTTGACATCGGCTATCCTGGGAAATTGGAAAATGTTGATGTCATCTCACAAAAAGAATCCTTTGAATACCTTGAATCCAAGCGAACCGGGTTCACAGCTGGCGGTGGAAGTTGCTGCAGTACCGGTGAACTCCCTTCAAATAGCAACAATAATCAAGATTCATCCGGTCGGATAACACTGCCTGGCAGCTCATGCTGTTCGCTTCCGGGCGTTTCTCAACCAACAGAAAATCTTTAATCCTGAGGAAAAGAATTATGAAATTATATCAGAAAACACTCACCGGCTTTATGATCCTTTTGATACTGCTTTTTGCAGGTTCAAATGCCTATGCATTTTTTGGGAGCAAATTCAAAACCATGACGCCCAAAGACGGGAATGTGGTTATTCCCATTAATAAAGTTAATGACGGGAAGGCCCATTATTTTAAAACAAAGGCTGATAACGGTACAATGGTAGATTATTTTCTGGTTCAAAGCGGGGATGGTGTGATCCGTGCGGCCATTGATTCCTGTGATGTCTGCTATCGCTCCGGCAAAGGATATGTCCAGGATGGCAATGTCATGGTTTGTACCAATTGCGGTAGAAGATTTGCCACGGACAGGATCAATGAAGTTAAAGGCGGATGCAACCCGGCACCATTAAAACGTGTGGTTGACGAGGATAATCTTGTGATTTCCATGAAAGATATTAATACCAATGCATGGTATTGCAAGTATAAATAGCTTAGATAAAGGGTGTTTATATGGTATACGATCCGGAAAAATATAGAGAAAAAAGAGAAAAAGTCCTTGGGATAAGAAAAAGAGGCGTGGGATTTGGCACCATTGCAATGGTCGTATCCCTGTTAATTATTGCAGGGCTGAGTGTTGTCACGATTCCTCAGGCGATATCTTATATGGCTACCCGCAATTTGGATGATGCGATTTTTAAACTGGAATCAGAGACAAAATGGCCTGCAGAAGCCATCGCGGGAATAACGGCCATTAAAGGGGTGAAAAACACGGTTAAAGATGAGCATACCACACGCCTTGTTGTTACCTATGACCGGCGTCTGGTCAACCTTTCCAAGATCACGGCAAAGTTTGATCAGCATAATTTGAATGTAACCCTGCTCAATCAGGTCAACCATCGTCAGCATCAGAATACAATGAAAAAAGAGGAGGAAGAACTTGAAGCTTCATAATATCTCTTTTGGAAATATTAAGCGTAGAAAAGGTAAAATGCTTTTTCTGGTACTCGGTCTTGTGATTGGTATTGCAACGGTGGTAACCCTTCTTTCCATAACAGAAAGTATGAGCAAAAATATTGAGGAGAGGCTAAACCAGTTTGGTGCCAATATTGTCATGGTTCCTAAAAGTGAGAACCTGTCACTCAATTACGGCGGTATTGATGTGGGCGGTGTCAGCTACCAGGTCAAAGAATTTGATCAGGAAAAGCTGCCGAGCATCAAAACCATAAAAAACTATAAAAACCTCTCCATTATTGCACCCAAAGTCCTTGGCCCTGTAACGGTAAAAGATAAAAAAATCCTTTTAATGGGAGTACTTTTTGAAGAAGAGCTTGCCTTGAAAACATGGTGGCATAAAACGGGCGGCGCCTTTCCGAAAAAAGAAAATGAGGTAATGCTGGGATCCCAGGTCGCAACCTTGCTGGGATTTAAAATAGGTGACACTATAAGCCTTTCGGGCAAGCCCTTTAAAGTGGCAACGATTTTAAATCCCACGGGTGCTGCCGAGGATGATGCCATTATAGCAAGCTTAGATGCCAGTCAGAGGCTTTTAGGAAAAGAGGGCAAGCTCTCAATGGTTGAAATATCTGCCTTTTGCCAGGGATGTCCCATCACGGAACTAACGTTGCAGATTGCAGAGAAATTTCCCAATGCAAAAGTGACAGCCATGAAGCAGGCAGTCATGTCCAAAATGCAGTCCATTGATATGTTTAGATCATTCAGCCTGGGTATATCCATTATTGTAATTTTCATCGGCTCATTGCTGGTTCTGGTCACCATGATGGGATCGGTAAACGAAAGAACCAGGGAAATTGGAATTTTCCGGGCCATCGGGTTCAGAAGAGGGCATGTCATGCAGATTATTTTGCTGGAAGCCATGCTGCTGGGTATCATCGGAGGTATCATGGGATTTGGCATTGGAAACCTGATTGCGTACGGCATTATCCCCTTGGTGATGAAAGATGGGGTCTTTGCCGGAATCAACTTAAACCTTGGAATTGTCTCCATACTTATGTCTGTGGCCTTAAGCCTTCTGGCAAGCCTTTACCCTGCGTTTAAGGCCAGTAACATGGACCCCAGCGAAGCATTAAGAGCGCTTTAAGATAGAAAGAGAGTGAAAATGACACAGGTTAATCATTTAATCGAAATTCAAGGATTAAAAAAAATATATCAAAGTGGTGGCACTAAAGTGGATGCCATCAAACAGATGGAATTTTTTATTGATGATGAAGAGTTTATCGCCATTATGGGACAGTCCGGCTCTGGCAAGAGCACCTTGCTGTCCATCATGGGGGCGCTCAATCACCCGACTCAGGGAAAAGTTCTTGTGGATTCCCTTGATCTTTATTCTTTAAGTGGTGAGCAGCGGGCTGATTTCAGGAGCGAATACATTGGATTTATTTTTCAGTCTTTTCAGCTCATTCCCTATCTGACGGTTTTGGAAAATGTTAAACTTCCCATGGCTGTTACAGGTCAGAAAAAAAAGATCAAAAACCAGATGGCTTTAGAAGTGATTGACCGGGTCGGACTTGGGGCCAAGGCCTATCGGCTGCCGGATCAACTGTCAGGCGGAGAGCAGGAAAGAGTGGCCGTTGCAAGGGCCATTGTCAACAAACCTCCCATTATCCTGGCAGATGAACCCACAGGAAATTTGGATTCAAAAACCGCCGAAGAGATTATGCTGCTGTTACAATCTTTAAATAAAGACGGGCATACAGTTATTGTTGTCACCCATAATCAGGACATTAAAGCCTATGCAACCAGAAGTATCAATGTCCAGGACGGAGAATGTTTTGCATGAAATAATAATTTTTTTGATGGCAGGGACAAATGATTTTAAATCCTTGTTGACAACACGGCTATGATTGCAATAGAAATTATAAATGAAATTTGTCATTCAGGTAATCAGTTTTGGCCTCTCGTGTTACATCCTTATTCTGGTTGTACTCTATTTTTTTCAGGACAAGCTTTTATTTTTCCCCGGCCCTGCCCCATTCGGCGATTACCCTGAAATGGAAAAGCGTAATGCCAGGGCTGAAGCCGTTCTGGACATTCGCTACTATCTTAAGACAAAACCGGATCCTGACTCCTGGATTGTCATCTTCCACGGGAATGGCGGCAATGCAGGCGATCGGGTTTATTTTATGGATCTTTTAAAAGATTTCAATTCCAATTTGGTTGTGTTTGAATACCCTGGCTATGGGAAAGATTTAAATGCGCCTGGTGAATCCATTTTTCTAAAACAATCCCTTGAGTTGATTCTTCATATCAAAAAAAAGGATCAGGATAACCTGCCCATATATCTTATGGGAGAGTCCCTGGGAACCGGGGTGGCCACCTGGATAGCAACCAGGACCGATGTCAAAGGCTTGATTCTTATTTCTCCGTATACCTCCATTGCCCAGGTTGCCCAGCACCATTATTTCTGGCTGCCTGTAAAATTTTTGATGAAACATAAATTTCTGGCTCACACCTGGGCCGGGCAGACCAGAACACCGGTTATCCTTTTCCATGGCATCAATGATGATATTATTCCGATTCATTTTGCCCGGCAGCAAATTTTGAATTTCAAAGGAGAAAAAGAATTGATCGAGATTCCGGATTGCGGACATAACGATATTATTGATACAGGAGAAAAGATTCTTCAGGGGAAAATCCGCGATTTTATGTTAAAGGCTCAAAAGTAATATTTTTTAACTGCGTACCAGGCCATGGCAGGCATTGCCACGGCCTGGCATTAATTATTATTGGGCGTCTTTGATTCCTACTTCTTCAAAGGTTTTAATGTCTGCAAGAATTCTTGTGGAAAGGTCCAGAAGCTCCATGCAGACGGCAGCACCCGTTCCTTCCCCCAACCTGAATTTTAGATCAATCAAGGGTTCAAGTCCAAGTCTTTCATGCATGAACCTGTGACCGGTCTCAACGGATTTGTGACTGACAAAAAGATATTTTTTTGCAGCCGGTGCAAGTTCGCAGGCAATCAAGGCTCCGGCAGTGGAGATAAACCCGTCACAGATAACCGGGATACCTCTGGCTGCAGCACCCAGGACAAGGCCTGCAAGGCCCCCGATCTCAAGGCCGCCGACTTTTGACAGGACATCAATGGGGTCATCGGGATCAGGCCGGTGAAGGGCAAGGCCTTTTTTTATAACGGCAATTTTGTTTTTTAAACTCTCATCATCAATGCCGGTGCCGCGACCCGTAAGTTTTTCAACTTCAATGCCGGAAAAGGCCGCAATAATAGCAGAAGACGGGGTTGTATTACCGATTCCCATGTCACCGGTTCCCAAAAGATCCACAGGAGCCTCTGCCTCAAGTTCATTTACAATTTCAATTCCTGCTTCAATGGAGGAAATGGCTTCTTCCCGGGTCATGGCAGGTTCTTTTGTGAAATTGGCTGTCCCGTATCTTACCTTTTTATGAAATATGGGAAGGTCGGGTTCAAAGTCATGGTTAACCCCCAGATCAGCCGCTTTTACAATGGCTCCGGCATGCTTTCCAATCACATTGACCGATGCCCCGTTGTTTGCAAAGTTATATACCATCTGAGGGGTGACTTCAGCCGGGAAAAGGCTTACTCCTTCCTGGGTCACACCGTGGTCACCGGCACAGGTAACGATTCTTTTGTTGGAAAGATTCACGTCAATTGTGCCTTTAATAGCTGCAAGTCTTGCAGAGATATCTTCCATGACTCCCAGGCTTCCAGCTGGCTTGGCCTGGTTGGCAAGTCGTTCTTTTGCCGCATTAAATGCGTCTTCGTCAAGTGTTTTAGAGATGGATTGAATGGTCTGTTCTAATACTGTCATAGTCTCCTCGCTATTGAACCTCCTGCAAAATCAAAAAAGGGTTTTGCAAGAGATGAGTTCTTACAAAACCCTTTGCCATCGAGTTTTACAAAGATTGTTACCTGGCTCGTCTTCTGACTTCCGGCATTTAATCTGTTTCTTTGGCCTTCCCATTTTCACAGTGGCTATAGCAAAAAACAGATATTTCCGGTTACAGCGGCGGGACCGTCACGGAGTTTCACCGTGTTCCGTTGGCCAAGGCAACCATAAAAAATTATATTTACTGAATAAAAGGGATCAGGTCAATATTTTTTTGCAAAGCTAAATTTTCTGTTCCACCTTTTGAAAACACGGGATACACAGATTTTTACCATCAAACAGCCGGATACGGGATTCCATAGTCATTTCACGGCAGGCATCGCATTGAATACTTTTCAATATCCGGGCCGGTCTGACAGGTGGTGTGTCCACATCTTCTATTACAAAAAGATCTTTTAGGTCTGCCGCTAATATCCGTTTGATTCGATTGTCTCTGTCTTGTTCATTCCTTGCAAAATCATTGAATACGGCTCGAAACCCTTTTTGTGCATCCCTGTCATAAAAGGTAAATGCTGATTTGCCGTAATCTTTGTGGATCAGATTTCCTTTGCCAAAGGAGCACCCTGTTAAAAACTGGATGGCATCCACACCGCACATGTCAGTTTCAGCCACGCATACCGGTGATGCAGCATTGTGTATGTCCAGTCTTTCCATGGCAAGCTCTGCCGCCCGAATACCTATGGTCAGGCCAGGGCAGTTATGACGATGGAATTCTATGGTTTTTTCAATTGTTTCTTTTTCAATTGTACAGGGCATTTTTTCAATCTCCTTTTTTTAAATTCAAGCGGCTTTTAGATTTTCAATAGGAATAACTACTGGAAAACCCTTGTGATAAACGATTTCAACTTTTACACCATAAACGTCTTCTATCATTTTCGAAGATATTTCATTTATCTTTCCAGCCCCATAAATTGTTTTATCCTTTAAAAATAAATACTGATCCGCATATCGCAAGGCTGTATTAAGATCATGCATGGTCATGACCGCAGCAATATTATGTCCTTTTACAATATGCCTGATCAGACCAAGGATATCTGTCTGATTTTTAAGGTCAAGGCTGCTTGTGGGTTCATCCAGCAGGAGAAGGTCTGTCTGTTGAACAAGGGCTCTTGCAATGGATACTTTCTGCAGTTCTCCCCCGCTCATCTGATCCAGGTATTTCAGGCACAGATGGGAAAGATCCAGCCTTTTTATGACGGCATCTACTTTTTTTAAATCATCGGGGCTTGTTTTATAGCGGATATGGGGATGTCTTCCCAGGAGAATGGCGTCAAATGCCGTAATCCTAGCTGTTTCATTTTTTTGTGCCACATAAGAGATTTCTTTTGCGATTTGCTTAATATCCATTGCCCTGATGTTTTTATCCTTCACCAGAATATCACCGGTTTGGGGAGTAAGGATGGAATTCAGGCATTTAAGCAGGGTTGTCTTGCCAACACCATTGGGACCGAGGATGACGGTTGTTTCACCTCGTTGAATAGAAAAACTGACATTTTTCAGGGTTTCATGGCTTTTATAATGAAATGCAAGATCATTCACTTTAAGAATCATTTTTTATATCCTTTGATGATGAGATAAATAAACACAGGTGCTCCAAGGAACGATGTAAAAATTGAAACGGGCAGTACATGGGGTAAAAGGACCAGCCTTGCCACAATATCAGCAGACAGCAAGATCAAAGCACCCACAAGAATGGAGGCCGGCATGAGAAATCTTTGATCATCACCGATTACCCGCCGAACAATATGAGGGGCCACAAGTCCGATAAAACTTATAATACCGATAAAAGAAATGATGACAGAGGTTGCAAGAGATGCCGCCATCATTGCCGAAAGCCTTACGATTTCGACCTTTACACCCAGTCCTTTAGCTGTTTCATCTCCCATATCCATGGCATTGTAATTTTTTGTGTTGGCCAGAAAATAGAGCAAAAGACAGAGGGTTACCCCGGAAAGGAAGTAAAAATCCTTCCAGTCTGCCCTGGCAACATCTCCAAATGTCCAGAATACCATGGCAGCCAGCTGAACATCATCGGCAAAGAATTGAAGGAGCATGGTTCCGGCCATAAAAAGTGAGCCTAATGCAATCCCCGTCAGCACCATGATTTCCGGAGAAGAACCTCTGATCTTTGAAATATAAGTGATAATACAGGCTGTTACCATGGAAAAGAAAAAGGCAGACGACAAGGTAACCACCGGGTTTGAAATATTTAAGGCATCATTTAAAGAGCTTGCCATTACACCGGTTCCAAGGATCATAACGGAAAAGGCGGCACCAAAAGCAGCTGCATGGGCAATGCCAAGAGTAAAGGGTGATGCAAGAGGGTTTCTTAAGACAGACTGCATGACAGCACCTGAGCTTGCAAGACCTGCACCGGCAACCACGGCTGTCAAGGTCTGAGGTAATCTTATGTTCCAGATGATCAGCTCAAATTGCCTGGAATCGGAATTTTTCAAAAGAGTTTTAATTACCTCAATGAATCCGATATGAACTGCCCCGAGAGATATGCTGGTAACAATCATAAGGATCAGAGCAATAAAGACCAGAAAAATAAACACAGTTTTTTTTCTGATATAAGCAGAATATTCCTCTGATATTTCGCCATTTTCAAAATGCATTCTTATACAACCTTTAATTTAGATCCACGGGTTTAAAAACCATGTTTTGGAACAATGAATTCATTGAACCAAAAACAGGTTTTGAAACCAGGAATTCATAGATGTCATCAGCTTTTTTTTCAGGATCAAGATCGGCAAACCTGTCAGGATATAATATTTTTCCAATATACCAGGCATCCGCAAGAATGGAGCCAAAGTTCTGGGTATACCAGTTATAGGGAAGGACACCATAGACTTTATTGGTTTTCACGGCAGTCAATCCTCTATAAACCGGGTCGTTTTTAAGTTCGTGAAGGCCACCATGTCCTTTCCCCATCTGAAGGGTGGACAGATCCAGAAACAGGATGTCAGGATCTGCCTGAAGGATTTTTTCTTTGGAAAAATTGCTGTGGCGGATGTTTTTGCCTGTCTTACCGCCGGTTGAGGCAATATTTTGAGCATTGATAAACTGAAACGGGGGGTAGGAGGGCTCTGTGGATTGAAACCCATGGGGGCCCTTAAATGCAATCCCACCGACAAAACAGGTCTTTTGATCGGTAATCTCTTTTGTCCGGTTTTCAAGTTCATTGATATGTGCGTTGAAAAAGGTTATCAATTCTTTGGCCCGGGATTCATTCTGTAATACCTGGCCAATGATGTTCAAAGCGTTGAAAATTTTTTTTCTGCCTTTAAAAAGATCACCATATTCAAGAATGACAACCGGAATCCCGGTTTTTTGTTCAAGCTCAACAGGGTCATATCCCATAGTGGCAAAAGTTTTGAAAATAACCTGGGGAAAGTTTTTTAATCCCAGTATTTTTTCAGGGTTATCATGCCCCCTGAATCCCCCGAAAACAGGTAGTTTTTTGAATTGTGGACTGGCCAGGGAATAAGGCCGGGCATCAAATTTATTATTTCTTGTTTCAATATCATCCACAGCCACTACAAGATCCTGGGCACCGAAATATGTGATCAGCCTTAAACTTCCCGGGCCGGAACAGATGATTCGATCAATTTTTTTAGGGATATTGACTATTCGCAGGTTGGCATCTTTTATCTGTCTTAATGGTTGAGCAATAGTAAAGGAAGCAAAAAAAGATAAAAACAGAAAGGCTAATAATGCTATCCGACAAGTTTTTTTAATCATTCTTTTCTCCAAAAATAAAAAAGCCACAAAGGTATAAATCTCCTGACAAGGAAATTTTTAAGCCTTCGTGGCGCTATTTTAATATTATATTTTTACGACTTTATTTTTTGTCTTCAGACAAAAGTTTTATTGTAGTTATAAAATTTCTGCTTTATTGTCAAGCCAAGTTTTTCATCAGTTTCAGGTTTTCGGTTGTCCATTATTTAAGTTTTTTATGGACATATGAAACCAGTGCCGGGACTATGCACAGACAAAAGGCCAGTACCCGACCTGAACTGCCAGGATGTTATAGGTTGATAATATTAGAGCTATTAACCTGCATCATAGGTGCATGAAGTGAAATCTATTTCTTCTCCGCATTTATCGCATTTATGAGTTTTTTCAAATTCATCCGAGAAAATTTCTTTTGGTGCATTGCATTTGGGGCAATTGCAGGTAAAGGATTGTAAATTTTTAAATTGTTCAAAGCCTGGGCAATGTGCTGGAGTTGTCATAGTATCCTCCTTCTTTAA
>JAHOYS010000049.1 GCA_019038815.1 Desulfobacterales bacterium
TGGCCGTGACTCCTTCCACGATGATTTTTCCATCATGTACTGCCTCGCAGAAAGAAACCCGCCTTCTGACGGCCATGGGGTTTTGTGTTTCCATCATGAAGATATTTTTAAAGTTTGATTGAAAAAGACGACAGGCAAGACCGGTGGCCATTTCTCCTGCACCCTTTACGGCAATGACAAGTTCATTATTTTTTTTTATCATGATCCCATTCCTTATCTTCCAAATGAACAGACAGGATAGTGACAGACTTTGCAGTTCATGCACAATCCGCCATGTCCCATGGCTGCAATATCATCTTCACTAATGGTTTCCCCGGCAAGAACCCTTGGAAAAATCAGGTCAAACACGGTCTGCTTATAATAAAACACACAGGCCGGCAGGCTGATAATGGGTATGTCAGCAAGATGTGAGACCATCAGCATGGCTCCGGGAAGAACAGGACTGCCGTAAAATGTAACATTGGCACCGGATCTGATCACTCCCTGGCGGGTAACATCATCCGGATCAACAGAAAGCCCTCCGGTGGTAATGATCATTTCGCATCCAAGTTGTTTCAACTCCAGGATTGCATTGGAAATGGCCTTCTCCTCATCGGGCACGATAATTTTTTTGATGAGTGTACATCCGGCATCTGTAATTTTTTTTCCCACGGACGGGCCGAAATCATCTGTGATCAGGCCGTTAAAGACTTCAGAACCCGTTACCACGGCTCCTATTTTTAAAGATTTGTACGGTTTGACCCAAAGAATGGTACCGGTCTCTTTTGCAAGTGATTCAAGCGCTTCGATGTTTTTTGCAGGGATGGTCAATGGAATGATCCGTGTGCCGGCAATGATTTCTCCCTTTTTACAGGGAAAATTGTTTTTCAAAGTGGCCACAATGATGCTTTCCATCTTATTGACCTGAAGCAGGGCATCAACATTGATTTTTAGAAGACCGGCATATGGGGTGCTGATATTGATTTTGCCTTCTCTTGGTTCGGAAAAATCAAGGTCCCTGTCTGAAATGGCCTTTGCTATTCTTTTTGCAGCATCATCTTCATGGAGCTGATTTTTCCCAAGATCAAGAACATAGAGATACTGCTTCCCGATTTTTAAGAGTTCCGGGACATCTTTTTTTTGTATAACATGTCCTTTTTTAAAACCGACCCCTTTGAATTTTCCCCGGATGATTCGTGTCATGTCATGGGCGAGAACAGTTCCAACTGCATTTTCAACTCTGATTTTTTTCATTCATTTCATCCTGTTGACAATCAATTTTCCTGAGCTTTTTTCTCCTTGATGGCGGCAAGTATTTTGTCCGGTGTCAGGGGAAATGAGTCCATGTAGACCCCAATGGCATTACTGACGGCCGCACTATAGCCTTGAGCTGCGGACATGGCAATGGACATACCGGCTTCCTTGGCCCCGTATGGTCCTTTAGGATCAACAGATTCCACGATAATATTATTAATTTTAGGCGGCATATCACAGGCCAGGGGCAGTTTGTAATCCAGCATGGTGGGGTTGAGGCATCTGCCATCCTTCCATTCATGGTATTCGGTGAGCATGCCGCCCTGTCCGCCCATGGTAAGGGCGCCTTCAAACTGACCTTCTAAAACCAGGGGATTTATAGCATATCCTACATCCTGGGCAGCAGTTGCCTCTAACACCTCAACCTGGCCCGTGTCAGGATCCACCTTGACTTCAACAATGGTGGTGCCGAATGAAAAGGCTTCACACATCTGGCCATAGGGATTTTTAACCCATTCTCGTTTCATATCCACCCTGGGCCAGTAGCCTCCTTCGGCATTAACAGAATTAAAGTTTAAAAGACTGATTCTTACTACTTTTTTAATAGGAATAGATTTTTCAGGATCATCTTTAACAAAAATAAGACGGTTTTCAGCAGCAAGTTTATCAGGGCTTACCTTTAATATTTTTGAAGCCACTTCAAAAAGCTTTGCCCGACAGTTTTGTGCAGCAATTTTTACGGCATGGCCACCCACAAAGGTTGAGACCTGGGAATATGATCCAGGATCAGAAGACGTGGTCTCGGTGTCAGCTGAAACCAGATGAATATCCTCGGGCAAAAGCCCCAATTCCTCAGCTGCAATCTGAACCAGCATATTGTCATTGCCCTGGCCATTATCCACAACTCCTGACATGACCGTTGCCTCCCCGTCTTCATTGAACTTGATAAAGGACTGGGAACCACCACGTATTCCCATGGGAAATCCTGTCTGTACGGAATTGGTTCCAATACCGATACCATGAAAAGGTGGCAGCTTTCCCCATTTTTTCTTGAAACCTGATTTTTCGACGGCCTTGTGTATGGTTTCATCCATGGCACAGGAATCAACATAGGATTTTGTACTGGTGTATTCTCCCGGCTGTCGGGAGTTTCTTAATCTTATTTCCACAGGATCAATGCCAAGATGGTCTGCAATCATGTCCAGCTGGGTATCAAGCCCACAGGCAAAACCGCGTCCATGGGTTCTTATCATGCCTCGGATGGGTTTATTGGTATAAATCCTGTACCCGTTGTACCTGACACTTCCCATTCGATAGGCCTGCTCCATGGAAAGAAAGGGCACGCTTGTGGCAATGGGTCCGGTACTGGAATAGGCACCCCCGTCCATATAGCATGTGGTTTCTCTTGCAAGGACTCTCCCATCCTTGTCCACTCCTGTTTTATGGGTGGTGAGCATGGCATGTCCCTGCCGGGTAGCAATTGTATTTTCTTCTCTTGTAAACTGAATTTTGACAGGTTTTTTGGTCTTTTTGGCTAAAAGTGAACAGATATAATCTACAGGACAGATCTCGGAACGACCCCCGAAGGCACCGCCTATGGCAATTTTCCTGACCTTTACTTTATGAAGAGGAATTTTAAATGCATTGGATAAAGGCTTGGATTTCATATGAGGCCCACCGTTGGGACACCATATTTCAAGACAGTCTTCGTGGTCAAACCGTGCCACAATCGCATAGGGTTCAGCCTGGAAATAGGATTCTTCAGGAGCAACAAAGGTATCTTCTCTGATATACTGGGCCTTTTCAAAGTTTTCATCCACATTTCCCGTATCAATGTTTACATGAACATTAATATTGTTGGCGAAATCTTCATGAATGAGTTCGGTTTGTGATGTCATGGCTTCCATGGGATCAAATACGGGCGGCAGTTCCTCATATTCCACATCAATCAGGTCAAGGGCTTTAAGGGCTGTTTCTTCATCAATGGCGGCCACGCCTGCCACTTCATCGCCAATGTATCTGACTTTTTCGATCTGGATAAACTGCTGATCACGGGTATAGGCAAATACCCCCCATTTGACGCCTTTTGTATCTTTTCCCGTGACAACCGACTTGACGCCGGGAAGTGCCTCGGCTTTTGACGTATCAATATTCAGGATACGGGCATGGGCATAGGGGCTTCTTTTGATTTTGCCCACCAGCATGCCGGGTAGTTTCAAATCAGCGGTAAACAATGCCTTTCCCATAACCTTGGCCCTGGAATCAACCCTGGGCATCCTTTTTCCGACGATGGTATAATCAGACATTTTTTACTCCTTTGTTTTACTTCCGGTTTTACAATCGGGGCACTGGTCCTGAGGATTGTCCGTATGGGCCACCGCTTCAATAATCTTTGCATAACCCGTACACCGGCAGATATTTCCAGCAAGAGCTTTGCGGATGGTTTTTTCATCCGGCCTGGGATTATCCTTGAGCAGTGCATCAGCCGACATGAGCATGCCCGGAGTGCAGAATCCGCACTGTACAGCACCATGATCGATAAAGGACTGCTGAAGATCAGACAAATCATCCCCGCTGGCAAGTCCTTCCACTGTTTTGATTTTTGTTCCTGTGGCTTCCATGGCAAGAGTCAGACAGGACCGGACTGGTTTGTTATCCATGTGAACAGTACAGGACCCGCAGACGCCTTCGCCACAGCTCTCTTTTGATCCCGTCAGATCAAGCTCGTCGCGCAATACTTCCAGAAGGGTATCGTTTGGATAGACCATGACCTCACAGGGTTTGTCATTTATATTTAAGGTGATGAGTATTTTTTCCATTTTTTTGTAAACTCCGTTATTCGTTTATTCCTTTGTGGGAAGAGCTGCCCGGGCTGATTTCTTAAGGGCCTGAAACACCATTTCAGACACCATGTCACACCGGTATTTCAGGGTTGACCCCACATTGTGAACAGCAAATGTGGATGCACTGTTCATTGAAGAGTCTGCCGCTTTTTTAAAGGCATCTGTATCGTTAAGGTTTTTCCCCTTTAAAGAAGATGATTCCCGGACAAGGAAAAGAGGTGATCGGGCTATGGCACCCACAACGATTCTGGCCTCATCTATTTTATCCTTTTGGGTATCGGATGGTTTTAAAAGAACACCGGCGCATACAATGGGGTAATCAATGGCAGACCGGTAGGCAAGGCGCGTATAAGCACTCTTAGCTCCCTGAACAGGAATGATGATCTCTTTTAAAAGTTCATGGGATTCTATGGCAAAGGGCATAATACCGTCGGTTGTGTAAAAGTCGGCAAGGTCTATAGTTCTCTCACCGCCCTTTCTTGCCAGGGTGATGCCGGCACCCAAAGCCATAAGGGCAGTGGCACCGTCTGACTGGCAGGTGGAATTGCACCGGTCTGCTTCGTCCCTGGCATAACATATTTTCCCGCCGTCCTTGTGGCAGGCCTGTCGGCCGGATCGATGAAGCCCAGACTGATTGTAGTGATGACATCTATTGTCCTGGAGAATGTTTCCTCCAATAGTGCCGGTATAATGCTGCAGGGTGATGGCGCCTACTTTCCCGCAAGCCTGGAACAAGGCTTTGGCCTCTTTTTGAATAATATCCGAAGCAATGATATCTGCCAGAGACGCTCCTGCACCGATTTTAATACACGCGTCTTCTTTTTTAATATAAGATAATTCGTTCAAGGCCTTCAGGCTGATAAGTGCTTTTGGCTTTAGCAGCCCTTTTTTCATCCTGACCAGAAGATCTGTACCTCCGGCAAGAATTTTTGCATCATCCTTGTGAACGGCAAGCAGGCTAAGGGCCTGGCCAAGCGTTTCCGGTCTTAAATATTCAAACCTTGGTAACCGCACGTTTTGTCTCCTTAAATTCTAATTTTGGGATCAGGCCTGGTTTATTGTATAAATAAGCCATGCCTGACTCCGTTTATAAGAGGTTCGGTAAAAACAGAACCACTTTTGGGAAAAGCATCATTAAAATCACACAAAGCATATAGGCCGGCAGAAAATAGGCAACACCTTTAAACACACGTTCAAGGGGGACATCTTTTGCCATGCCGCCAACCACATAGGTGGTGGCACCCACAGGCGGGGTCACAGCTCCCAGTGTAGTGACAATCGTAATGGTGACCCCGAACCAGATGGGATCATATCCTAACTCTACGGCCACAGGAAAGAAAATGGGAATCGTGATCAGCAGCAGTGCCAGTGCATCCATGACAGCCCCGCCTATCATATAAATTAAAAAAATGATGGCCATGATGGTCAATTTGGAAAAGGGAAGAGCAACAACCCAGGAGGCAATGTCAAAGGGTATCCTTGTAATGGCCAGAAACCGTCCGAATATCATTGCACCTGTGATGATCACAATTACCATGCAGGATATTTTCAGGGTGTCGAAAATGGAATTATAAAAATCATTCCAGGAAAGATTTTTTTGCACCACCCCAATCACGACGGCAAAAAATGATCCAATAGCGCCGGCTTCTGTCGGGGTGAACAGTCCAAAATAGAGCCCGATCATGACGACCATGAAAAGAATGAGCATTTCAACGGCACCGGCAAGGGATTGTATTTTTTCTTTAAGTGTGGTTTTTTCACCCACCGGCCCCCATTCAGGATAAATAGTGCAAAGAACATAGACGGTTACAGTCAAGAGCAAAGCAAGCAGAATGCCGGCACCAAGCCCGCCGTAAAAGAGTTTGGCAATGGACTGTTCTGTGGAAAGCCCGATAATAATCAGGACGACACTTGGCGGGATAACCACACCCAGGGTTGACCCGCAGGCAATGGCCCCGGTGCTGAGCATGGGTTCATACTTGTATTTGTTCATCTGGGGGAGGGCAACCGTGGTCATGGTGGCTGCAGTAGCTGCATTGGAACCGCAGATGGCTGCAAAGGCAGAACATGCAAGAATAGTTGCCATGGCGATACCGCCCCTGACATGGCCCACCCATTTATAAGCAGCAGTGTAAAGCTTTTCATTGACCCCTGAGTAAAAGGCAATCTGGCCCATGAAGATAAAAAGCGGAATCACTGTCAGCCCGTATTTGGAAAAGGTATCCCATGTGACCGTTGCCAGCATGTTAAAACCTGCGTCAAGAGAAATAACATAGGAAAAGCCGCAGAATCCCACAAGTCCCATTGCAAATCCAACAGGGATACCAAACACGAACAGAATAAATAGTAAAGCAAAGATACCGATAATGCCGATCAGGGTAAGGCTCATTAGGAGACCCCCTTTCGCGACAAAACAGCCTTTAAAAAATCTGTAAAGAGCGCCAGGGCAAGAATAAAACATCCGAATGCCACGGCAAATGTAAAGGGGTAATAGATAATTCTCAAGGTTTCGGAGAGTTCACCTGCATTTTTCAATGTCAAGGCCTTTTGAACAATATGCCAGGCAGCAATGGAAAAGAAGGCACAGCAGACTCCGTGGTTAATAATGGATACAACCCGTTTAAGCGGTTTGGGATAGGCATTGACCAGAACATCTACGGAAATGTGTCCATTGGTAAACTGGGTGTATCCAAGTGCAAAAGCCGTCACAACCGCCCCGGCATATCCCATGAGTTCAAAGGTGCCCCTGATGGGGATATAAAATTGCCGGATAAAGATGTTGGCACAGGTCAGAAGAATCATGCCCAGAAGAAATACACCTCCGGTCAGCGTGAGCAGCTTATTCAAAACTTTATTGATTCTCATTAAAAGATCCATGTGGAGTCTCCGAAACCCGGGGACAGATTTTAAATCTGTCCCCGGTTACATAATTTAAATGAAAAAGTTATTGGGCAAACGCTTTAATATCCTTGATAATTTCTTCTGCTGGAAGGCCCTTTTCTTTGGCACCTGAAATCCATTTTTCAGTGATAAAATCAAGTTTGCTGTCCCATTTGGCTTTTTCTCCAGCTGAAAGAGAGATAAATTCGACATTGTTGGCCTCTTTTGACCAGGCAATCGATTTTTTAATCTGCTCATCCATATAATTTCCGGTCCACAGAGACTGTTCTTCTTTAAGATCCATCATGACTTTCTGCACATCTTTGGGAAGAGAATTGTATTTTGCTTTATTCATTACAACAGCAAAGGGATATAGTACCGTTTCAGTCAAGGTGACATATTTGCAGTTTTCAGCGAATTTAAAGTCCTTCATGACTTCCAGAGAAGAGAAAAGACCTTTGACTGTTCCTTTCTGCAAAGCTTCAACAGTTGCCGGCATGGGCATTCCCACAGGATTGGCACCCCAGGCTTTTAAAATCTGGGCGGCACCGCCGGATGCTCTTAAATCCAGCCCCTTGATATCGGCAAGAGTTCTTACCGGAACTTTTGACATGACGTTTCCGGGGGCATTGGTAAACATGGCCAGAACAATGACATCTTTAAAGGCTTTGGGTTGATATTTTTCATAGATTTTAAGAAGAGCAAGACTGCCTTTTTTGGCATCCTTAATGCCAAGTGGAAGACTTGTGGCATTGGTGACAATAAATCTTCCCGGCTGATAGGCCATACAGATATTCCCGATATCGGATTGACCGGCAATAACACCGTCCATCATACCTTTTGCACCCAGAAGAGTTCCGCCGGGGAAGGTATTGATCTGAACCTGTCCATTGGTGCGTTTTTCAACTTCAACTTTCCATCTTTCCATTTGAACGCAGGGGAATGTGGGAGCAGGAGGGAAATTGGCATAATTAAGTTTTATTTTTCCTGCCATTACAGGAGTTTGAAAAATTATAAGGCAGGTGACAATAGTAAATAAAAAAAGCGTTGCTGAAAAAATTGATCGTCTTACCATGGTTTAACCTCCGTTATTAAGAGCCTTCGCTCTGTTATATGTTTCAGGGTCAGATTTAAAATGCTGTCCCTGTTTACACGCTAACCATTTTTCTCCTTTAAAGCAGCCAGCACCTTTTCAGGCGTAATGGGCAGATCTTTAATTCTAACACCGACAGCATCATAAATTGCATTTGCAATCGCAGGAGCAGTAGGAACACATCCTGGTTCTCCAATTCCTTTGGCACCAAAAGGACCATCCTTATCGTCGGTTTCAATTACAGGAGCCTTGATTTTTACGGCATCCTTGGCCGTAAATAATTTATAGTCCCTGAAATTGGCATTCATGATTTCTCCATCCTTGACTGTGACTTCTTCCGTCAGGGCATAGCCAAGCCCCATAACGACACCGCCATAAACCTGACCTTCAAGAAGCATAGGATTTATGGCCCGGCCCACATCATGGGCTGCCACATATTCAAGAACCTCTACTTTGCCGGTTTCTTCATCCACTTTGACTTTTGCTCCATGGGCGCCAAAAGAGTATGTCATGGACATATTTCCTTTAAGTTCCTTGCCCATATTTTGATTGTCAGGATCATAAAAATGCTCTGCCATGAGCATGGTTCCGCCCGGTCTGAAATGGGCTTTTCGTAAAAGCTTACCTATGGGCATGCTTTTTTCCTCATCACCCGGAACAAATACAAGCTTATTCTTTAATTCAATCTCCTGGGCAGGTACATCAAAAAGTTTTGAAGCAAAAGCTTGAATTTTTTTCTTAACTTTTTTGGCGGCACCAAGAGCTGCATTTCCTGCTACAAATGTGCTTCGGCTGGCATGTGCACCAACATCCCAGGGGCAGATATCTGTATCTGAATGCACAACATTGATATCTTCAGCTAAAAGCCCGAGTTCTTCTGCCACAATCTGGGCGGTAATATTGTCAAGTCCCTGACCCATATCCGTACCACCGGTAAAGATATCTACCTTGCCGTAGTCATCCATTTTTAAAATAGCGCCACATCCGTCTGAACCATAAATTCTTGCTCCGCCGCCTACATGAATTAAAGAAGCAATGCCTGTTCCAACACTTTTTTCATTTTTCCCGTCAAACTTAAGTTCTTCCTTTACTGCATCAATACATTCTTCAAGACCGCAGGAGGTTATTTTAAGGCCCTGGGGGGTTTCATCTCCGGATTGATTTTTGTTGATTTTCCTGAATTCAATACGATCAAAGCCTGCTTTCTTTGCCAGTATATCCATACTGCTTTCAATGGCAAATGTTGCCTGGGGGTTTCCATAACCTCTCATTGCCTGGGAATATGTATTATTAGTATAAACACATTTCGCATTGTATTTTACATTTTCAACTCTGTAAAGAGAACTTATGGGCATCAACATAACAGAAGGTGTTGTAGCTCCCCAGGAGGTATGTCCACCGTTATCCAATACCATTCTCATGTCCCTGAATGTGAGTTTTCCGTTTTTGTCACATCCCTGTTTAATATAGATAACAGTAGGCTGTCTTGTTGAAGTTGCCTTGAATTCCTCCACACGGTCAAAAACAATTTTTACAGGTTTTCTGCATTTGTATGCCAGAAGAATGGCAATATGCTCATAAGCATATGTATCAAGTTTGCTGCCAAATCCACCGCCGATAACAGGTTTAATGACCCTGACACGTTTATTTTCAAGCCCCATGGATTTTAAAGCTTCAAGAAAATCTTTATGGGCAAGGGACGGAATTTGTGTATTGGTGTAAATAGTCAGGTTTTCTGATGCATCAAACAGTGCTACAGCACCACTTGTCCCCATGCAGCAATGGGTCACCCATGTCGTGGTAAAGCGGTCTTCAACCACAAAGGCAGATTCTTTTTCTGCTTTTTCCACATCTCCATAATGAATATTCCATGGCATCTTAAGTACATTTGATTTAAGGTGTTCATGAACAAGGGGAGAATCTTTTTCCATGGCTTTTTCAGGATCAAAAATACCTTTAAGCTCTTCATACTCAATTTCAATAAGGTCAAGAGCCTTTTTTGCAATTTCAGGACTTATGGCGGCAACAGCAGCTACTTCATCTCTAAAGGAGCTGACCGTACCTTTTTTTATGGGCGGATTATCCTTGATAAATCCCATTTTCATTTTTCCAGGCACATCCTCACCTGTGAGAACCGCATGGACCCCGGCCAGAGCTTTTGCTTTTGAGGTATCTATTTTAATAATTCTTGCATGTGCATATCTGCTGTAAAGAATTTTTCCGTAAAGCATGCCGGGCATTTTAATGTCCTGGATATACTCGGCCCTGCCCATGGCTTTCTGGGCTGCATCCAGTTTCGGAATTGGTTTTCCAACTACGCTAAATTCGCTGTTATAGTTATTCATCATGCCCTCCCATTTCTTTTGCCGCCTCAACAGATTCAAAAATTTGTATATATCCGGTACACCTGCAGATGTTTCCAGCCAGGGCATGCTTTATCTCTTCGCGATCTGCATCAGGGTTTTCATCCAGCAATGCCTTGGAAGACATGATCATTCCCGGTGAACAGAATCCGCACTGGATACCGCCGTTATCCACAAAAGACTGCTGCAGCGGATGCAGACTACCCTCAGTTGAGGCAAGGCCCTCGATGGTTTCAATGGTTTTCTTGTCGGCTTCCACAGCCAGATAAAGACATGAATTTACAGCAAGTTTGTCTACAATAACAGTGCAGGCACCGCATTCGCCATTGCCGCAGCCCTCTTTTGTTCCGATCAGCCCCATTTCCTCTCTTAAAAGGTGTAACAGGGTCCAATGGTCCTTGACATCATAAGAGATCTCATCACCATTTAATAAAAAAGATATGTTTGTTATCATGAGTAAAGTTTCTCCTAATTTTTATCTTTTATAATTTCCAGACATTTAAGTCCCATTCGTTTCACTTGAACCCGTATCATTTCTTTTCTGTGCCAGGCTTTTCCCCTGACACTGTCCCTGACTTTAGATTCGTCAGCAGCGATTTTGCCTGCCTCAATCAGGATTTCTTCGTTGATCTTTTTTCCTGCCAAAAGTTTTTCCGCATCAAAGGCCCGTATTGGGATAGGCCCGGCAACACCTAAGCAGATCCTTGCCTTGGTGCATGTTTGAAGGTCGTCATCCAGACTGAGCAAAACCCCGATACCGATCAGGGGCAGCTCCATGGCAGCCCTGCGGCCGAATTTGATATAGGCACTTCCCGTATGGGGTGCCTGGGGCTGAATGGTAATTTTTTTTAAAATTTCTCCGGGTTTTAAAATGGTTTTATAGGGTGCAATAAACAAATCTTTTACCTCTGCAGACCGTTCTCCGTCAGGACCGTGGAGCAGTGCCATACCATCCAGGGCAATCAAGGGGATGGCACCGTCAGCAGACGGCACGGCATTGATCAGATTGCCGCCGATAGTTCCAACATTTCTCACCTGCAAAGATCCGATATTGGACACGGCATCATAGATAATGGGATACTCATTCTGTATCATGAGAGATTTTTCAAGGGTGGCATGGGTGACCATGGCACCAATGGAAAGCTCACCTGTTGCATTGTTTTTATGCAGCTCACTCATCTCTTGAATTTTTTTCAGGGAAATCAGAAAGTCCGGTTCCATCCATCCATCCTTGAGTTTGACAATCACATCTGTTCCCCCGCCAATATATCTGGCTGTCTCGCTGTGTTGGCCATGGAAATCAATGGCCTCTTCAACGCTTGTGGGGGATAAATACTTAAATTCTTTCATATGGTTTCCTTTTTTTAGGTGCGGTTATCAAATATACGCTGGGCCTTGCCCGCATACCTGGGCAGTTCGCCGTATGCACAGATGTGAACGTCGCAACTGACCATGATCTTTGATTTTATGGTTTTTTTGATTTCAGCTTTTATATCCTGGGTATTCACGGGATCAATTCCCTGCCGTGATTCTGCTTTAATTGTCATATAGTCCCTGCCGTCATTCTTTCTTTCAAGATGCAGCTGGTATTCGCTTCCCACTTCAGGTATGGAAGATAATACCTCATCAATCTGTCCTGGATAGATATTAACTCCTCTTAAGATGATCATATCATCGGAACGCCCCATGATTTTGTCATGCATGGGCAGAATACTGCCGCAGGAACAAAGGTTTGAGATTTTGCGTGTGAGATCCCTTGTCCGGTAACGAATGAGAGGTGCTGCCTCTTTGCACAGGGTTGTTACAACCATTTCACCGATTTCTCCGTCTTCAACCGGTTTTAGAGTATCCGGGTTTAAAATCTCAAGAATATATTTATCTGCCCAGTAGTGAATTCCTTCATGCCTGGGGCAGTCAAGTCCGGTCCCTGGACCGTAAAGCTCTGTCATGCCCGTGATGTCAAACATGTCTTCCAAACCCATAAGGTCTTTTATTTTTGCCCACATGGCAGAACTGCATCGTTCTGATCCTAAAATAATTTTCTTTAAATTGATCTTGTCCTTAATGCCCCGTTGATTGATTTCTTCGGCCATGAGAAGCGCCATGGATGCAGTACAGCAAAATACAGTAGACTGCAGGTCGACAAGGAACCGGCACTGCATGTCAATGTTGCCGGGGCCCACGGGAATGGCCATGGCACCAAAGCGTTCACATCCCAGCTGAAATCCCATGCCGGCTGTCCATACACCGTATCCCACTGCAATCTGTACTCTGTCCTCCCGGGTAAGGCCTGCCATTTCATAGCACCTTGCAAACATGTCAAACCATACGTCTAAATCATTCTGTGTATAGGAGAGGACTTTTCGTTTTCCAGTGGTGCCGGAAGAGGCATGGATGCGGACCACATCTTTCTGGGGTACGGATAAGAGGGGCAGGGGGTAGCCTTCCTTGAGATCATTGCCCGTTGTAAAAGGGAGACGAGAAAGATCATCAAGAGACTTTATATCCGAAGGCGTCACACCGGCCGCTTCAAATTGTTTTTTGTAAAAGGGTGAACCCTTGTAAGCATGGGAAACTGTCCATTTAAGCCCTTCCAGTTGATGATCAAAGAGCTGGCCTGAATCTTTGAACTGCGGCATAAAGGTTTTTTTCATTTTGT
>JAHOYS010000075.1 GCA_019038815.1 Desulfobacterales bacterium
CAGGTATAGGCATGGATAAAAATATAACCCAAAAAATCTTTGATCCTTTTTTTACCACCAAGAAACAGGGTAAGGGTACAGGGATGGGACTATCAGTTGTCCATGGCATTGTTATAAGCCTGGGTGGAGCGATCCATGTTTACAGCGAACCTGGCAAAGGAAGTGAATTCAAGGTTTATTTTCCAATAGAAAAAAGTTCTTTTGAAAAACTGGATACCCAGAGCACAGAACCCGTACGGGGCGGCACAGAGCGAATCCTGCTGGTAGATGATGAAGAAGCAATTCTTACAATGGAAAAACAGATGCTGGAGCGCCTGGGATACCAGGTTGCCTCACGTACCAGCAGTGTCGAAGCCTTTGAGGCTTTTAGGTCCAGTCCGGATAAATTTGATCTTGTGATCACTGACATGGCAATGCCGAACATGGCCGGAGATAAATTATCGGCTGAACTGATCAAGATACGTCCTGGTATTCCCATATTGCTTTGTACGGGCTTCAGTGAAACCATGTCTGAAGAAAAAGCTGCCGCCTTAGGTATTAATGGTTTTTTATTAAAGCCGATTGTGATGAAGGATCTTTCTCACAAGATACGTGAAGTACTGGATAAGAAATGAAATTTGTTTTTATAGATTGTTTTTTGTGCGGGTACATTGTTGAATTTAATTTATTGAATTCTGATGGAGGTCGTATTAATGAAGTTTTCAACTAAACTCTCTTTAGCTATTTTGTCCACTGGTATAATTGCGTTAGTTATATTTTCGTTTGTAGTATTCAGATTTAGTTCTGAAGAGGTTATAAAATCACAATTTTCTCAAACTAAGTCCATTGCCAATGAGGTTGCAGACGACTTGGATCATCTTCTTGCTGAAAAAGTAAAAACTGCTCTGACACTGGCGAATACGCCCATTATAAAAAATGCTTTGGGGACGAGTAATTTTTTTTATACGAATCTATCGGATGAAAAAAGAAAAGAATCTATAAAACTTTTAAATGAACAATGGAAATCAACAAAAGATCCTACTGACAAGTTCATTCAAAAATTTACAGAGAATAAAGCGTCACATTTTTTAAAAAATCAACAGTCAGTTCTCAAGGGCGAATACGGAGAAATCTTTCTTACCAATAAATTCGGTGCATTGGTTGCATCAACTTCAAAACTGTCCACTTTTGCCCATGGACATAAATACTGGTGGCTGGGTTCTTATAGTAATGGAGTGGGGGCAGTTTTTTTTGATGACCGCGGGTATGATGAAAGTGTTGGCGGATACGTATTGGGCCTTGTTGTTCCCATCAGAAAAGACAAAGAAGTAATTGGTATTTTAAAATGTAATCTCAATATCCTTGGTAATGTCAGCAAATTGATAATAGGTGCAGAGGATAAATTAATTGGAAAATTTCAACTGATTAGATCTGGTGGAATGGTTGTCTTTGAAGAAGGCTTTGAACCATTGAGTACACAGATTCATGATGATATATTTCAAAAAATAAAAAATAAAAATAACGAAATGCTTATTTTGAACGATTCAGGAGAAAAGTATCTTGTTGGGTTTTCAGAAGTTAACATGACAAAAGGAAAAAATGGATATGGTTTTGGAGGAACATTTGAATCTATTGATCATAAAAAAGGTAACACTGGTGAGTCATGGTATATTCTCTGTTATCGTAAAGTAAGTATAGCCCGAGCACCAATGATTGAATTGATAAAGTGGGGTGTAATAGTAGGTATTGTAATAATTTTAATTTTGGTCTTAGTCTCTCACCTGTTTGCAAAAAAGATTGCCAAACCGCTTTTAATTCTTGATAAAGCTACCAGGAAAATCGGTAAAGGAGATTTTGAATACAAAATTGAACTTAGCCAAAAAGATGAATTTGGAACTTTGGCTCATTCTTTCAACAGTATGACAACTCAGCTTACATATACCACCACATCCATAAAATTGCTGGAGAATGAAATTATAACTCGCAAACAGGCTGAAGATATGCTTCGTGAAAAAACTATGTATCTGGATAATATTCTGCGCAGTGCCACCGAGTATGCCATAGCCACCACTGACCTGAATTTTTGCATTACATACTATAACCCCTTGGCAGAAAAGTTTTTCGGTTATACAGCTGATAAAGTTATCGGCAAAACAGTTCAGGAAATGCACACCAGAGAACATGTGGATTCAAAACTTTTTGACAAAGCCATAGAAATCATTCGTACCCAGGGAGAGTATTATTATAGAGTCAAACAGGAAATTGATACGGGGACACGTTATCTTGACTCGCGGGTATCTGGCATCTATGACAATGCCAGCAATCTGGTTGGATTTGCACTTTTCAGTCACGATATTACGAGCAGTATTGAGGCAGAACAGAAATTGAAATACAGCAAACTTCAGCTTGAAGCAGTATTTAATAATCTTGATTCTATAATTTATATTACAGATATGGATTCCTATGAAGTACTTTACATGAGCAATTATATGAAGGAAGCATTTGGAAAGGACCTTACAGGTAAAATTTGCTGGGAATCCATTCATGAAAATCAGGATGGACCATGTGATTTCTGTACAAATGACAAGTTGATAGATGACAGTGGCAATCCAAAAGAACCTTATGTATGGGAATTTTACAATCCAAAACTAAATAGATGGTATGAACTGCATGATCAGGCAATCCCCTGGACAGACGGAAGACTTGTACGCATGGAAATTGCCTTTGATATAACAGAACGTAAGTTTTCAGAGATAGCAGTCCAGCGGCGAGAGCGATATTTGGAGGCATTGAATAATAGCTCACAATTACTTTTAATTCCTTCAGATAAACCCCCGTTTCAAGAAATTGTTAACCTGATCGGTCCTCCCTCCAGTGCCAGCCGGGTATATATTTTTATCAACCATCATAGTTCTGACGGTAACTTATTGACAAGCCATAAAGCAGAGTGGTGTGCAAAAGGGATAACACCTGAAATCAATAATCCAGTTCTGCAGAACATGTCATATGATGCATTGGTACCCCGCCTTAAAGAGACACTCCAGCAGGGAGATTTTTATAAAGGGTGTGTGGCTGACTTTCCTGACAATGAACGTGAGATTCTTGAACCACAGGGTATAATATCAATTTTGATTATTCCAATTATGCTTGATGACGAATTTGTCGGTTTCATGGGCTTTGACAATTGTGTATCTGAATATGAGTGGGATTCTGTTGATCAGACTTTTCTGGGTACGGCTGCTGTTGGTGTTGGCCAGGCAATTAATCGTACGCATTCAGAAAATACTATTCGCAATTCACTTGATGAAAAAGTAGTGCTGCTCAGGGAAATCCATCATCGCGTAAAAAACAACATGCAGGTCATTATAAGCCTCTTGAGGATGCACGGCAGAAGAACTAATGATGCAAACCTGAGTAAGATTTTTGAAGATTGCCGGGACCGGATAAATGCTATGTCCCTGATTCATGAATCCCTGTATCAGTCTGATAATCTGGCAAAAATAGATTTTAAAGTTTATATTAAAAAACTCTGCCGGAACCTGGGTCAGGCATACGGGGTTTCAGGCAAAGGCATTTCCCTGGCAGTGGGAGAGTGTGACGTGGCCCTGGATATGGATCAGGGTATTGCAATAGGAATGGTTATTGCTGAACTGATTTCCAATGCATTCAAGCACGCCTTTCCCCTGGGCAAAGGAGGGAATGTATCAATCAACCTGTCAGAACTTGATGCAGAAAATGTCAAACTGATTATCAAAGATGATGGCAAAGGCATGCCGCCAAAGATAGATATTATGAACTCACCGTCACTTGGGCTGCGGCTTGCAGTCTCTGCCGTAACCCTGGAACTGGGTGGCAGCATTGAAATAGACAGGGACAAAGGCACACAATATACGATCTGTTTTAAATATAAAAGAAAATAAAAAAAGGGAAAATAATGGGTGCTGCAAAAATAATGATTGTAGAAGATAACACTACAGTGGCAGCAGACTGCCATGAGTGCCTTATCAATCTTGGTTACAATGTCACATCTATCCAGGCTTCCGGCGAAGAATCCATTCTAAAAGCTCAGACTGAAATGCCGGATGCAGTTTTAATGGATATCCACCTGCGGGACAAAATGGATGGCATCAAGGCTGCTGAACATATCTATAATCAATTTCAAATTCCTGTTGTGTTCCTTTCAGCTTATGGTGACCTTGAACTGCTTGAACGGGCAAAACAAGTCGGCTCCTTTGGATACCTTATCAAACCCTTTGAAGAGCGTGAACTATATGCCACACTTGAAATGGCACTTTATAAAGCAAAAGCTGAAAAAGAACATAAAAAGATGGAAGCCCAGATTAATCTGCTGCAGAAAATGGAATCAATCGGTACTCTTGCAGGCGGTCTTGCCCATGATTTCAACAATCTTTTGTATGTAGTCTTAGGTAATATTAATCTGGCAGAAGATAATTTACAAAATGCTAACCTCGCATCTGAGAATCTGAAAGAAGCAGAAAAAGCCTGCCTGCAAGCAAAAGAGCTGACAAAAAAACTGATTACTTTTTCAAAAGGCGGCAGGCCGGTTAAAGAAGAAACCTCAATTGATAAATTGGTAAACTCCATAGTTATTGATACATTGAAAGAAAGTGGTATCCAACCAGCATTTTCTATCCCATATGATATCAAACCAATAAAAATAGATATCGGTCAGATAAAACAGGTTATCAACAATATAGCTGTCAATGCAAAAGAGGCAATGAACAATAAGGGCGTGTTGAAAATAGATTTTAAAAATGTTGATATTACAAAAGAAGATAACCTTCCATTAGCCCCTGGAAAATATATAAAGCTATCACTAAAAGATAATGGAACAGGCATATCAAAACAAAATATCAATAAAATATTTGACCCCTATTTTTCAACAAAAGGTATGGGTGTTGAAAAAGCCCAAGGATTAGGGCTTGCAATCTGTCATTCAATTATTACCCATCATAATGGTTTAATTACAGTTGAGTCTGAACCAGAAGAAGGAGCAGTTTTTTTAATTTACCTGCCTGCTTTGACTCCCGAAGAGACTGATTTACAAAAACCAGCAGAAAAACCCATGGCAGAGGTACCTGCAAAACATCCTGGCACCAACAAAGGTAAAATATTGGTAATGGATGATGAAGAGGGAATCAGGACTTTAATGCACCAGATAATTAACAGATTAGGATATGATGTTGAAACCTGCATTGATGGCAAAGAAGCTATTGAGACATATATCAAAGCCATGGAATCAAAAAAACCTTTTGATGCTGTGATTTTAGACCTGACCAATAAATTGGGCATGGGAGGTCAAGAGGCCATGGGAAAACTGCTTGAAATTGATCCAGACACAAAAGGAATAATTATCACAGGTTATTCTGATGATCCGGTAGTTACCAATTACAGGGCATATGGATTTTCTGATTTTATTACAAAACCTGCAACCAGGGATAAACTGAGCAGGATTATCAGCGAAGTTATTTCAAGGAATTAGTAAATTTTAGATGACACTGTATGTGGTATATTAAAAGTTCTTAAAAATGATAGACAGATTAAGCTATATGAGCCTCAACCGCTGTTAAAAGCCAATCTTGCACTGTAATTTTTATAATATAATTAGGAGATTCTCAAAGAAACTATAAAAGCATAGGATCTGATAATTCTCGAGAAGGCGCATCGATTGATGTAAATTTTTAAAAAGTTGTGCTGAATATTATATTCTTGGCACAGAGACTATTTCAGGTTGGTTCGCCTTTACGAAGCGTTTTGGAACGTTTTGTTACAAGCTCTGTCGGGAGTAACGTTAAGTGACGGGAATTGTTTGAGCGCAGCGAGTTTTTCCGTCACAAGTGAAGTCCGACATAGAGCCTGTCAAGACGTTCCATCCAGCGACGGAAAGGCGAACCAACCTGAACGGGTATAAAGTTTGATACAAAAAAGTTACTCACGATCACCCTGACTAATATCAGCGTTTAGCAGACAATTTGATCAATACTCGATCTGATTTTTCAAAGGGAAGTTTATATTCATCAAATTTTAAGTTAAAATTATTTGATACTGCCGGTGTGATTTCCTGTTTTGCATTTTTCCCCTTCATGGCATAGATAGAACCCTTTTTATTTAAAAGAGGAACAGCTAAGTCAACAAAGTTTGAAAGATCTGTAAAAGCGCGGGATATAACAGCATCAAACTTGTTTTTACAGGCTTTGTTTTCATGAAAATCTTCAACTCTTGAATGAAAGGCCTCAATATTTTCCAACTGCAACATTCGTATCACATGTTTTAAAAAATTGACTTTTTTTCGAGAGGAATCAATCAGAACAACTTTTAAAGACGGCCTCATGATTTTAATGGGAATCCCTGGAAATCCTCCCCCTGATCCCATATCCATAAGACATTTTTCATTTCCCAAAAAAGGAACCACAGCAATGGAATCGATAAAATGTTTTTCAGCAATTTTGAGAGGGTCTTTAATTGCGGTAAGATTTATTTTCTTGTTCCATGCCGCAAGCTCTTTTGCATGAATGGCCATCAACTCCGCCTGATTGTCGAAGACCTTTATTCCCAGATCATTTGATCCGTTCTTTAAATAATTTTTAAATTTCAGTTTCAGGGTGGATTGCTCTGGTAAATTATGCAAAATCAATATTTTTACTTGACATATTAGCAGTTTAAATATAATATATTCGATTTCATATAGCTAAGTTTGACTTCGGGTTCACATTAACAAAATCACAATAATTTAGCAATAAAAAAATATGGTGGAGCCTTTGGCAGCAATTGTATTTTAAAATTTTGCAAAGGCAACTTTTATATTCATAAGGATGATTTGAAAATGATCAGAGATTTAGAAAAAGTAAGAAATATTGGAATCAGTGCTCACATTGATTCCGGTAAGACCACACTGACTGAAAGAATTTTATTTTACACTGACAGAATCCATAAAATCAATGAAGTCAGGGGTAAAGACGGTACCGGCGCTGTCATGGATTCCATGGAACTTGAGAGAGAAAGAGGTATTACCATTGCATCGGCCGCCACCTATTGTGAATGGGATAAGCATAACATCAACATTATCGACACCCCGGGCCATGTGGACTTTACAGTTGAAGTTGAACGTTCTTTAAGGGTTCTGGACGGGGTTGTACTGATTCTGTGCTCTGTATCCGGGGTCCAGTCACAATCCATTACCGTTGACCAGCAGATGAAAAGATATAAGGTTCCCTGCATTGCCTATGTTAATAAATGTGACAGATCCGGTGCAAATCCTGCCAAGGTGAGCAGGCAGCTGAGGGATAAGCTGGGACATAATTCCGTTATTCTGCAGCTTCCCATAGGACTTGAAGATAAGCATGAAGGCATTATTGATCTTGTTTCCATGAAGGCTAATTATTTTGAGGGAGACAATGGTGAAAAGGTTGTTATTAAAGACATCCCGGCTGATATGGTGGATGATGCAGAAATAGCGCGCGAAGAAATGATTGATGCTGTTTCTCTTTTTTCAGACGATCTTACCGATGCCATTTTAGAAGAAAAAGAAATCACAGAGGAATTAATCATGCAGGCGGTTCGAACCGGAACTATTGCAAGACAGATGACTCCTGTTTTTCTCGGGTCTGCATATAAGAACAAAGCAGTTCAACCGCTGATGAACGCAGTGATTGATTACCTTCCATCTCCCCTTGATATCGAAAATAAAGCCATTGATCTTGATAATGACGAAGAAGCCGTTATTCTTGAAAGTAATTTTGATAAACCAACAGTGGCGTTAGCCTTTAAACTAGAAGACGGCCAGTATGGTCAATTGACTTATATCAGGGTCTATCAGGGATGTATTAATAAAGGTGATACATTGATTAATTCCAGAGACGGCAAGAAAATGAAAGCAGGCCGTCTGATCCGGATGCATTCTGCGCAAATGGAGGAAGTCGAGGCTATCCCGGCCGGGCACATTGGTGCAATGTTCGGGGTTGACTGTGCATCGGGTGATACCTTTGTCTCCCCGCAGATCAATTATTCCCTGCTTGCCATGCATATCATGGAACCTGTTATCTCTCTTTCTATTGTACCCAAGGATAATAAAGCCCAGATCAACATGTCAAAAGCATTAAACCGGTTTACCAAGGAAGATCCGACGTTCAGAACTTATATGGATCATGAAACCGGTGATACCATTATTCAAGGTATGGGTGAACTCCACCTTGAAGTATATGTAGAGAGAATGAAAAGAGAATATGGAGCGGAAGTTGAAACCGGCCAGCCAAGAGTTGCATACAGGGAAACCATTACAAAAAAGGCTCTTTTTAACTATACCCACAAAAAACAGACCGGTGGTGCCGGACAATTTGGTCGCGTAGCCGGATTTATGGAACCGTGTGAGGAAGAATTTGAATTTGTAAACAAAATTACAGGCGGCAGAATCCCTACACAATATATCCCGGCCTGTGAAAAAGGATTTCAAGGGTGCATGGATAAAGGCCCTAAACTTGAGTTCCCTGTTACCGGTATTAAAGTCACTATTGATGATGGTGCATTTCACGCAGTTGACTCTTCCGAGATGGCGTTTCAATCGGCAGCAAGAGGAGCCTTTCTTGAAGCATATGTCAAAGCAAGGCCTGTTATTAAGGAGCCCATCATGAAGGTTGTCATTGAAACACCCAATGAATTCCAGGGTGGCTGCATGGGTCTGATTAACCAGAGAAGAGGTATCATTCAAGGCTCCCAGGAAGAAGGCGTTATGTCTGTGGTTGAATCTCAGGTGCCGTTATCCGATATGTTCGGCTTTTCTACTGTCCTTAGATCTGCTACACAGGGAAAGGCGCAGTTTACAATGGAATTTTCAACATACAAAAAGGTGCCGCAGTCTATTGCTGAAGAGATTGCCAGAAAAAAACAAGAAGAAAAAATAAAAAAATAATAAGACCTTTATATTAAGAGGGGAAATATGCTAAAAAAAGATCTCATTTCAAAAAGTCCGGTTTCAAAAACCATTGGGATTGAAAAAATTAAAGACGGCAGGTTTGGTGCAGTCCTTTCAAGAGCCGGTGTCGGGAAAACCAGTTTTCTTGTTCAGATTGCATTGACACGATTATTAAACAATGAAAAAATTCTCCATGTAAGCCTTGATGATCCCATGGGGAAAATCAATTTAAGATATCATGAAGGATACACAAGTCTTATCGACTATATCGGATATGTTGATCCCCAGAAAGCTGTCCGACTGTGGGAAAATATCAAACCCAATAAAGTCGGAATCAGTTATAATGAGGTCACTTTTGATACCGAAAAAATCAAAGATTATCTTAAAAGCTTTAAAAAGGCAGACCTTACACTGCCGTCCATCATAATTATTGACGGATTGAATTTTGACAAGGATGTTTCAACCGTTCTTGGAAAACTTGAAAATCTGAGCAAGGAATTTTCTGTTGTCATCTGGTTCTCCATGAAGATTCACAGGGAAGAAGGATTATGCGAAACCGGATTTCCCATCCAGCTTGAAACTTATAAAGACAGGTTTGACAAAGCTGTTTTCCTTCAGCCTGTAGAAAATAAAATAGAGGCGATTATTTTAAAAGACGGGGATAGAACCGATCAAAGATTCATGCTGAATCCATCCACGATGATGATTGTCGGAGAATAAATAAAGCATTTGAATTCAGGACAAAAGGCTATCAAAAAACAAGTTCCATGATAGCCTTTTGTTTTATCTGCAACATTGATCAACCCGGATTAAACCCATTGTTTGATAAATATTTCAATGGCCTTGAAAACTCTTTTGACACCCTCCCCTGTTAAGATTCCATGACGGTCATAGTCAAAAATATAATACTCCTTGATATCAGATCCTAATCGGTCGAATAATTTAAGGGTACCCTTTGGATTCACCACAGGATCTTTTCTGGACTGGACCACCAGAGTCGGCTTATTAATAGTTTTCAGTTCCGGTTCAAGATGTTCCATGAGTTTTTCAAGCTGATGAATACCTGCAATAGGATTTCTGACATAATTGATATGGGGATTTTCAGGGTTGTTTTCAATAAATTCTTTTGCAATTGCATCCAGACGGATTTTTTTTATCATGGCATTCCAGGTGTTAATGGCTGGAACAAAATATGATCCTAAGTCCTGAAGCCTCATGGGAGGTGCAACAGCAAAAACAGCCTCTATATCGGCCATTCTTGCAGATAGTTCCAAAGCAAGCCCTGCACCGGTTGAAAAACCGCCGACAATTATTTTCTTACACGAATGCCTTAAGACGACAAAGGCTTCTTCAACCGATTCTATCCATTGTTCAAACTCAGTTTTTGCAAGATCTTCAGGTGCTGTCCCATGCCCTTTCAGCCTTGGCACATAAACAGTAAAAGATTTTTCATGCAGATAGTGGGCAAAAGCTTTCATCTCCTCAGGAGCGGCCATATACCCGTGAATCAATAAGATGCCTGCAATTTCGTTTTCATGCTTAAGAAATAACGGCCTTCCGATTCTTTTTTCCTTTGATTCTCCTTCAATATAATGATCATCATAATCCTGTGAAAAATCTTTCTTTGTCTTTTCTATGATACAGTCTTTTACAAGGCTCATTATTTCATCACTGGATTTTTGAGCAACTTTTTTCAAAAAAAGTTCAACCTCTTTTACCGGTTCTACTTCATTGGCCATGACAAGAACGGGATTTTCTATCCTGATGGTATGAAAATTTGATCTGGTGATAAACTTGGTCTGATCCTTAAATATTTTATCTTCTTTAATTTCAATAACATTTGTATTTTCGGCAATGGTAAAAAAGTCTGCGAATCTTTTAAGCCGGTCATCCGTCAGGAGATGGATCTGATTTTCCAAGAAAGCCTCGGATATGCAACATGTTTTATTGGACACAAGCCGGCAAATTGCAAAATATACCTTGCATTTAAATTCATATATATCAATGCCTTCTTTCCTGTATGGAAAATGCTTGAGGATGCATGCCAGAATATGATCGTAATTAAGGGTTGTCATGGCATATACTGATGACATATATTTTTCCATGATGGTGATGGAAAATTGCCGTATAATCTGCTTTGAGCTGATATCATCGTCAAACTTGATTTTTCGTTTAACCGTCAGCATGCTTTCAATATAGGGGTCATTTAAATATCCCTTAATATTAATGGGTTCCCCGAATCGAATGTTGATATCTACATTGCTAAACAGCATGCTGCCTTCGGTCATTAACTCATCCATAACCCTTTCTGACGGTTCTTTCATCACAATCTGGGCTATCCTGCTTAAAATATTTTCCTTTGGACTTGCAGGGTAATAGGTGATGTTGACGGGTATGATATAAGTTTCTCTGGCAAGGATATGATCAATGTCTTTTATTTCAAATAGTTGAACAAGCCTTTCAAATTCAGGCTCACCCATATTTTTCATTCTTCTGAGGCGCTCACGGTAAAATTCACAGCGCAGGGCCACAATGGCTGCACCAGTATGAGGCCGCTTAATTATCCCTTCTTCGGTCAGGGCAAACTGGTCCTTTTTGATCAGCTTCTTATTTTTAACCATCATGCCTTCGGGAAAAATAATCCACTGAACATCTCCTGACAGCAATGTCTTTAAAATAAGCTCATCTCTGTGGGGATCATTTGTTGATACAGCACCCAGATTTTTTAAAAATCCCTGTAAAACAGACACATCAAATAATTCTGCCGCAGCAAGTGACCAGACCTCTTTTTTTGTAATGTTGTGAATGTGATAGGGAAGAAAAATGGTTTCTATCCGTGTGAAGTGGTTGGCCGTGAAGATGACAGAACCATCCGGAATATGGTGCTTCCCGGAAATCTTGATATTTGCCTTGGAAAAACCGGAAAAGGTTTTAAGGGTATAGCTGGATAATTCGAATGCAAATCTGTTCATGGACCAGAACCTTTAAAACAACATTGTCTATTGGTTGTGTTTAGTATAAAATTAAATGTTGTTGATATAAATCTTGACCTATTAAGTAATAATACTTAAAGTGATGATTTTGTCAAAGAAAATTATTTACACCGTTTAAAATCGGGGGGTTAGATTGTATTCCAAAATAGTAATACTGAATTTTCCGGCAACAATTGCTCAAAAAGCACTGGTCTGTCAGTTAACAAAGAAATATGACCTTTTATTTAATATTTTGAACGCTAGAATATCCAATAAAAAAGAGGGGTATATGGTTCTGGAGATTTCTACAGAGTCCAAAACCGCTTTTAACAAAGGGGTAAAATTTTTAAAAGATCAGGGAGTATCAGTATCAAGTCCTGAACACCAGATTTATAAAGATGAGGAGATCTGTACCCATTGCGGTGCATGTACAGCAGTCTGCCCGACGGATGCACTCTATATAAAACGACCTGAAATGGAAGTTATTTTTGATAAAGAAAAGTGCAGTGTATGCGAGCTTTGTGTTGTAACCTGTCCGACAAGGGCTATGGGATTATTCTCGGCTGCTGCCCAAAAAGTTGCCTGATGCGAAACCCGGTTATTGCAGTCGCTTTGAGTGGCGGAGTTGACTCACTTGTTTCAGGGTATCTCTTAAAACGCAAATACAAACATGTTTTCGGCATTCATTTTACAACCGGTTATGAAAAAAGGCCTGTAGATATAGTCAGGCTTGAAAAACTATTAGGGTTCCCGGTCACCGGCATTGATCTTTCAAAAATCTTTGAAAAAAAAATTATTCAATATTTTGTTCGGACCTATCTTGAAGGTAAAACACCAAATCCCTGCATCGTCTGCAACAAAGAGATAAAATTTGGGGAATTGTTAAGGTGCGCCCAAAGCATGGGGGGCGATTTTCTGGCTACAGGCCACTATGCCACCATCATCAACCCGATCTCTTTTCCGGATAAAAAGATTTCTCGTTGCTACCTTGAAAAAGGATCAGACCCGTTAAAAGACCAGAGCTATTTTCTTTCCTTGTTGGCCGCAGACCAACTTGAAAAAATTATTTTTCCTTTGGCAGGGATGGCAAAAAAAGATGTTAAGCAATTTGCCAAATCAAATCATCTAACGCCGATTCACTCCAGTGAAAGCCAGGATATCTGTTTTA
>JAHOYS010000311.1 GCA_019038815.1 Desulfobacterales bacterium
TTTCAAAGATATAATTGAATCAAAGTGAATCCGTCAGAATAACCTATATTGGAGACTTGACGGTCAGGGCAGCAGAGGTTAGAGCCTGTAGGAATCGTTCAATCATGCGAGTCGCAATCCGCGCCCAACCGGATCGACCGGATGAGCTAGTACAACACACCCCTTTTGAAATTTAAAATTACCTATTCCTGGATAAACATAGCCAGTGAATCGATTATTTTAATGTCTTCTGTTTCCATGACCCTGATGATATCTTTGTGCATCCTTTTTTTCAGCTCGCCGAAAATCCCTCTTTTTTTCATAAATGTTCCGGCAAATTCCAAAGCATCTTTGAGTAGTGCTTCTTTGTTTTCACTTGCTTTCACAATCACATGGCTGTCTTGAAGTTCCTGAGCACCAAGGCGTTTTCCTGAAAGAATCATTTCATTGAATTTATATTCAGGGATGGCTTTTCTGACAAACTCAATCATACCCGGAAAAAACGGTATACTGATATCCACTTCCGGAAAACAGAAATAACCCTTGTCTTTTGTCATAAATCTGAAATCACAGGTACAGGCCAGCATGGCACCATTCCCAAATGCATGGCCGTTAATAGCAGCAATCACTGGGACAGGCATTAATAAAACTCTTTTAAAAATCGTGTTGATTCCATACAAAAATTTTTTTATGCTTTCAAAATCCTGATCCGTCATTTTCTGCCCCAGCCATTCAATATCAATCCCCTGGCAAAAATTTTTTTCGTCTGTGGAGGTTAAAACAATGGAAAAAATCTCTTTATCTTCCAGTATTTCATCAAAACATCGATTCATCTGCTCCACAAACTCCAGATTCTGCTTGTTAGGGCCGTTGCACATGTTAATAATTGCCACAGACTCATTTTTTTCCCATCTAATAATTGCCATAATCACTCCTTGCAGACTAATATCCATTCTTCCAGGTAAACAGCGTTATTCATAAATAAATTAAATATTTTAATAATTCAAGATTAAAACCGGTTTCTTAAATAAATGACAGGTGTATTTCAGTAGAAAATCTGATTGACAAGCCTCATTTTTTCTGACAAGCTCCGCAATGGTATAAAGGCAAATTATAGACTGTAATATATTTAAAAATCAGGAATTCGCCATGATTATTGGAATAGATGTTGGCGGCACACACACAGATGCTGTTCTTTTAAGAAGCAACGGTATTGAAAAAAGAATTAAGGTGCCCACAGACCCTGTCGATCTTTTCAATACAATTCTCTCAAGTTTTACCCGGCTTCTAGACAATATTGATCCAAAAAAGATTGAAAGAATTGTCATTTCAACGACACTGACAACCAATGCTATTGTTCAGCAGAATATGGACCCGGTTGGAATGATTGTGTCCGCAGGTCCCGGGATTGATCCTGAAGCTTTCAGAACCAGCGAGCACTATTATTGTGTTGCAGGCTCTATCAATCACAGGGGGAGAGAAAAAGCACCGGTAAACACAATGGAAATTGAAGATATCGCCAAAAAGCTAAAAAAGGCCGGTATTGAATATGTTGGCGTTGTCGGCAAATTCTGTGTTCGAAACCCCAGTCATGAAATATTTATTAAAAGAATTATAAACAAACATTTCAAAAAAGTGTTTTTGGGCTACCGTGTCTCGGGGAACCTTAATTTTCCCCGACGAATTGCCACAACCCATTTAAATACAGCTGTGTTTTCCCTTCATAAATCATTTTTTGAGGCTGTCAAAAACTCCCTTGAGGGAAAGGGGCTCACAGCTCCTATTCAAATCCTGAAAGCGGATGGCGGTACCATGACCCTTGAATCTTCCATGTCTTTTCCAGGTCAAACTGTTCTGTCCGGGCCTGCTGCAAGCATTATGGGAGCTATCCCCTATGCTCCCGCAGACCAGGATGCGATTGTGCTTGATATTGGCGGCACTACCACAGATATTGCCTTTCTGGTTGATAAAGCACCGTTGCTAGAGCCTGTAGGGATCAAACGAGGCCAGTACAAAAGTCTGATCAGATCTTTACGAACCGAGTCAAAAGGAATTGGCGGGGACAGTGTAGTCAGAGTAATAGATAAAGAGCTGATCATTGGTCCCGACCGTCATGGCCCTGCCATGGCCTTTGGCGGGCCTGACCCGACTCCGACAGACGCTCTTTTTGTACTGGGACTGATGAATGACGGGGATCAAAAAAATGCCCAAAAAGGAATTGAGAAAATTGCCCGGAAACTGGACGTGACAGATAAAGAGGCGGCTGATCAAATATTTAAAAAATGCTGTACCGTCATATTGAAAAAAACCTTTGAAATGATAGATAAGCTTAATTCCAAACCTGTATATACGGTTCATGAATTTCTTGAAGGATATAAAATCAGCCCAAGGAAAATACTGATTCTCGGGAGACCGGCCCCGTATTTTGCAAAGAAGATAGAAGAGCTTTATCATATTAAAACCGATGTGGTACCTGAATTTTCCGTGGCAAATGCCATTGGTGCAGCCCTTGCCAGAACCACCTGTGAAGTTTGCCTAAATGCCGATACGGAACAGGGGATTGTGACCGCCCATGAAGAGGATTTTGCTGAATCCATTTCAAAGACTTATTCTGAGGATGATTTAATCGAAACCGCATACACACTTTTAAAAGAGAAAGCCATTAATTCAGGTGCAGATCCGGATGATCTGGATGAAGTGGAAGTAGTTGAACTTCAAAAATTTAATATTGTTCGAAATTTCTCGCCCAGAGGTAAAATATTCAGAACAAAAACGCAGCTTAAACCCGGCCTGATCAAAGGATTTGAAAAGGTTTTGCAATAATTTTATGAGGTGATAATGTTACAGGCATTACATAAAACAGGTCTTGTGTTCTTTCCCGCATTTGACTGGGCTATAGATCCTACCCATCCCGAAAGAGAAGAAAGGCTTCTATATACCCAGGATCAGGTTACAGAAGAGGGTGTTTTTGATATCAGCGGTATTATTGAATATAAACCTGAACTTGTTACAAATCAAGATATCCGGCGGGCACATTTCTGTGTACCTGATGAAAAAACTGTTACCACTGAATCCCATCTTATCAGTGCAGGAGGAGCCAAAGCCATTGCAGACGCTGTTTTAAACAAGGAAGTAAAAAGCGGTTTTGCGCTGGTCCGTCCTCCCGGGCATCATTCCATGAGAATTTCCCATGGCGGAAGGGGTTTTTGCCATATAAATATCGAAGCCATCATGGTGGAATATATCAGGTCACAATTTGGTGTCAAAAAAATTGCCGTAATTGATACTGATTGCCATCACGGGGATGGAACCAATGATATCTTCTGGCATGATCCCGATATATTGTTCATTTCCCTGCACCAGGATGGAAGAACCATGTATCCGGGCTCAGGGTTTCCGGATGAACTGGGAGGGCCCAATGCAAAAGGCTCGAATCTGAACATACCGCTGCCACCGGGTACATCCACTGAAGGCTACCTTTATGTCATAAAAAATTGTGTGTTACCTGTTTTAGAAGAATTCAATCCGGATCTTATTGTCAACTCTGCCGGACAGGACAACCACTATACCGATCCTCTCACCAATATGAACTTTTCAGCCCAGGGATATGCGAAACTGACATCCCTTCTTAAACCCGATATTGCTGTTCTCGAAGGTGGCTATTCCATTGAGGGTGCTTTGCCCTACGTGAACTTAGGGATTATCCTTGCCATGGCAGGCCTTGATTATTCCGGCGTTATTGAACCGGATTACAATCCTGAACGACTGAAACAATCCGTAAGTATTACAGACAAAATTAAAAAGACTACAGACATTATCAACTCCTATTGGAATCAAAGAAACAAGTTACGACAAAAAGCCGGGTCTGTCGGGGAGCTTGCGGTCAGACACCGGGAAATATTTTATGATACCGACAATATCTTTGAACGACAAAAAGAAAAGGTGAGGATTTGCAGGGATTGTGGAGGCTGTTTTGAAATTGATTCCACTGCTACACCCGGACATCATATTCTTGCTGTCCACATTCCCATCAATGCCTGTAAATCATGCATTGAAGCAGGATACAAATTTTTTGATCAGGCAGATAAAAGCAAATTTAATAAGGTCGTTCTACAGGACAGAACAAAAGAGACCTATGAAATAAAGTAATCTTGGATACAAAAAAATACAGATACCTTGAAATAAGATCCCTTGTGATTCAAGCCGCAAGGGATTTTTTTACTGATAACCTTTATCTTGAAATAGATACTCCTGTCCGGTGCCCCTGTATTATTCCCGAAGCTCAGATTGATCCTGTAATCTCAGAAGGCTTTTACCTGCAGGCCTCTCCTGAACTTTGCATGAAACGGATGCTATCAAAGGGATTTGATAAAATTTTTCAAATCTGCAAATGCTTCAGGAAAAACGAAAGAGGGACACAGCACCTGCCGGAATTGACTATGCTGGAGTGGTATGCAAAAGATGACACCTATCTTGATTTAATGAATCAATGCCAGGGGTTGATAAAATTTATTGCGGCAAGACTCAACCTTGAAAACCAGATCAGATATCAGGATAAAACAATCAGCTTAAATCACCCCTGGCAGAAGCTTACCGTTCAGCAGGCTTTCAACCTCTATGCTGATAAATCCTTAAATGATGCTTTGAATGATAACAGCTTTGATGAAATAATAGGTTGTCAAATTGAACCCCACCTTGGCAATACAACACCTGCCTTTTTATATGATTACCCGGCAAGCCTTGCATCGCTGGCAAAACTTATACCGGACAATCCTCAGTATGCTCAGAGATTTGAATTTTATTTAGCCGGTATTGAGCTTGCCAACGGATTCAGCGAATTAACTGATCCTGTTGAACAAAAATCAAGATTTGAAAAAGAAAATCAAATTCGCAGTTCCCGCAAAACCGCCCCTATCCCCATGCCGGACAACTTCCTGACAGATCTTGAAAAAATGCCTGATTCTGCGGGTATTGCTCTGGGGATTGACAGGCTTGTCATGATCTTCTGTGATACCACATCCATTGATGACGTGGTGGCTTTTACCCCGGAAGATTTATGATAATTTGTTCATCTGCCGGCTTTTTCCCCAAGCCATGCAAGGGAAAACACCAAAAGAATACCAATAATGATTAAAACAAATGACAAAAAAAAATCATGATCAAAAGCCGGTAAAATATTTTGTTCTTTGATGATGGTTAATTTGCCATGCATTATTTTTGATTCAATAGTTTCTTTCCATGGCCAGATTTTTCTTAAAGAACCAACAATTAATCCTGTTAGAAAAGATAAGGTCAAATTATAGTAATTATTAAAAAAATAGCTTAGAATCCTTGAAAATCCAATTACCCCGACTGCACAGCCTGTGATAAACAATATAATTATACAGGCATTATCAAATACAAATGGATTTTTAAGTGCCCCTGTCATAAATTCATATTTCCCAAGAATAAGAAGTATGAAAGAGCCGCTTAACCCTGGGAGTATCATTGCACAGATGGCAATCATGCCTGAAAGCACTATAAACCACCAAGTTTCAGGAGTGATAACCGGAATGACCCCAACGATAAAAAAACCAGAGGCAATTCCAGCGGCAAGCCCCATTCCCCCTTCTTTTTTAAAACAATTTATCTTCTTTCCAATCACAAAAATTGAAGCTAAAATAAGGCCAAAGAAAAAAGACCAGGTAAAGATCGGATGGGTGATCAACAAATGATTCATTAAGCCTGAAAAACAGATTATAGAAATTGCAATACCACTTCCCAAAGATAATAAAAATCTAAGATGTAAGACACCAACAGCTTCTTTTAATTCAAATTTAGCGATTTTTTTTACAAAACTTATATCAACTGACTTTATAGCTGTTATCAATTTTTCATATATACCGGTTATAAATGCTATTGTACCACCGGAAACACCAGGGATAATGTCAGCTGCACCCATCACAAGACCCTTTAATCCAAGAATTAAAGCCTCAGACCATGTATTTGGACCAGGGCTTTTAAAAAATACAGATTTCCAGGTAGGATTTTTTTTCATTTGTATTCTTAAGGGAGCTACTCATCCCAGCCATTTTGGCCAATCAATTTTACAAATCGGCAACCGCCAAGATTGGTTGTTTTTATTCCATCTTCAGTCTTTTCAAGACTTATCAACTCCTGGGAAAAGTTACCTCCAACCGGCATGACAAGCCGTCCCCCGATCGCAAGCTGTTCAATCAACGGCGCAGGAATCTGCTGTCCCCCTGCGGTGACGATAATGGCATCAAAAGGACCTTCCTGTTTCCAGCCCTGAGTTCCGTCTGAATATCTGGTAACAATATTATGATATTTAAGTTCATCAAAAAGCTTTCTTGTCTGTAAAAACAAAAAATTATTTCTTTCTATAGTATATACTTTATAAACTATCCGGGCCAGAACAGCCGCCTGATATCCTGATCCGGTACCGATCTCAAGGACTCTTTCATGGCCTTTTAACTCAAGGCTTTGTGTCATCTCGGCAATAATATAGGGTTGCGAAATCGTCTGTCCTTCGCCAATGGGAAGCGGAAAATCTCCATATGCACTGTCACCAAGGGCATCGCTGACAAACAAATGCCTGGGCACGGAAGACATTGCCTTAAGAACCAATGGATCAGTTACACCACGCGAAACAATCTGTTTTTCAACCATTTCACGACGAAAGCGAGCAAATTTTTTGAGTTCGTTTTTCATGTTCATCTTAATACCAGCAACTAATACGTCCGTCAAGAACCCAGGCTGCTTTTGTGTCCTATAATCTTACCTTGATTTTTATTTTTAAGATCAGTATTTATACCTTATGAACAGACTTCAACAAATCATCAGGGCGATTACCATGTCAGGGATTATTTTTTTGATCGGTGTGTCCGGATATATGGTGATTGAAAAATGGACTTTTCTTGATGCCGTATACATGACTGCCATAACCGTGACTACTGCAGGGTTTATGGAGGTGCACGAATTAAGTCCTTCCGGAAGGATATTTACCACTATCATCCTGATCGCAGGCGTCGGCTATTTTTTCTACATTGCAGGGCTTATCATACAGTCAATTGTTGAAGGGGAAATACAATCAATTTTGGGGAGAAAAAGGTTGGACAAAAAAATCAGTAAATTAAAAAACCACTATATTGTCTGTGGATACGGCCGTATCGGGAGAGTATTGTCTCAGCTGATAAGAGAAGAGACAGGGGATATTGTTGTAGTTGAAAAAGATGAAAATCTTGTTAACACATTAGAAAAAGATAACATCCATTATCTTCATGGAGATGCATCAGATGAAGATCTCTTGGAAAAAGCGGGTATTAAAAAGGCATCCTCTCTGATTGCTGCGCTTGGAACTGATACAGCAAATGTTTTTCTTGTCTTAACCGCAAGACAACTAAATCCTGATATTTATATTATGGCACGTGCCAGCAACCCTGATGTTAAAAATAAACTCATGATTGCCGGAGCCAATTTTGTTGAATCTCCATATGATATCGGAGCCGTATCCATGGGATTAAAGCTGTTAAGGCCGAGTGTCAGCAACTTTCTTGCGGTTGCATTATCCAGAAAAAAAGAAGCCATTCAGATTGATGAAATTTTTGTGCCAAAAAGCTCCAGGTATACCAATGTTGTACTTAAAGATTCCGGAATCAGGCAAGATTTTAATCTCATCATTATATCCATAAAAAAAACATCTGGAGAAATGCTCTTTAATCCCCATTTTGAAACATTGATTGAGCCCGGCGATACTGTCATTGTAATGGGGAAAACTCCTGATTTGAAAAAATTCACCAAAGCGATCAACCCTGAAAAAAACTAAACGGAATTATATTTTATAAATCACCCGTTTATCTGTAATAATAATATCAACAGTAAATTTTCTTGATTCCATCTGGATCTGATCTACAATCTGATCCTCATATGCAAGGGCTACCTTTCTACAGGTTTCGGGAAGTTTTGTAATCAGCTTGGTATAATAATTATTCCCGAATCCTATTCTGCCACCCTTGTCATCAAATACAAGCCCCGGGATAATTGCGATATCAACATCTTCCACTGATATCTTTTTGCACGTTTCAATATCCGGTTCAAGGATATCATTGGCCCTTGTCACCAGATCTTTATCGTAATTGTTGATTTTATAAAGAATAATGGCATTTTTCGCATCGGTAAAAACCGGCAAGACAACTGACTTTTCTATCTGTAATGCTTTTTTAATAATTCTTTCTGTTGGGATTTCATTACTTGTCGGAGTATATAAAAAAACCATTTGTGATTCCAGAAAATTGGCAAACTCAAAAAGCTTACGCTCAATCTTTTCATATTTCTCCGAAAGCTCTTCTTTTGTAAAGTTATCCAGCCTTTCAGCCACCAATGTTAAATTATTATGCTTTCCATTTTTTATTTCATCCATAAGTCTCGTTCCTAATTATTACAAAAAAAGTTTTTAGCAAATATTATACACATGTCAGCAATTGTCAACCTGCAATAATCATTGACTGTTCATACACCTCGTGGTATCAGGTTACAATTGTTGAAGAATCTTTTAAAATAAGAACTTAGCTAATATGAAAGAGGTAAAATAAAGAAAAAATGCTGGATTTAAAATTAATAAAAAACAATCTGGAAATTGTTAAAAACGGAATGGAAAAAAGAAGAGCTAAAATAGACTTTACATCTCTTATAAATAATGATGACGAAAGAAAAACGCTGCTTTTAGAAATAGAAAAACTCCGGCATAAAAGAAATGTCGTTACCGATGATATCGCAAAAATTAAAAAAGCAGGGGGAGATGCAGGTTCCCTGATTGAACAAATGAGGGCCGTGTCTGAAACAATAAAAAAACTTGATAAAACTCTTTCAACGATAGAAGAAGCCATACATGATTTTCTTGTCACTCTGCCCAATATTCCCCATGAAGATGTTCCGGAAGGCCTTGATGATACTGAAAATCGGTTTGAAAAAACCCATGGTGAACCAAAGAAATTTGATTTTAAAGCAAAGCCCCACTGGGAGCTGGGTGAAGATTTAGGTATCCTTGATTTTACAAGAGCTGCTAAGATAACCGGGGCCAGGTTCCCTCTCTATCTTGGGAAAGGCGCAAGGCTTGAAAGAGCACTCATTAATTTCATGCTGGATATCCATACGTCTGACCATGGCTACACTGAAACTCTGCCACCTTTTATTGTAAATAAAACCACCATGACCGGAACAGGACAATTGCCCAAGTTTGAAGAAGATCTTTTTAAACTCGAAGGCTGGGATTACTACCTGATCCCGACGTCTGAAGTCCCCATGACCAATATCTATGCCAATGAAATCATTGATGAATCAATACTCCCCTGCAAATTTACGGCCTATACACCCTGCTTCAGGTCAGAAGCCGGATCATACGGCAGAGATACCAGAGGTTTAATCCGGCAGCACCAATTCAATAAAGTGGAAATGGTTAAATTGACAACCCCTGAGACCTCTTTTGAGGAACTTGAATCTATGCTCGCAAATGCCGAAAAAATCCTTCAGCTTCTTGAACTGCCTTACCAGGTTGTCACGCTCTGTACCGGGGATTTAGGTTTTGCAGCAACAAAAACCTATGATATCGAAGTGTGGATGCCGGGCCAGGACGATGGTGGGGGCAAATACAGAGAAATCTCTTCCTGTAGCAATTGCCTGGATTTCCAGGCCAGGCGGGCGGGCATACGATTCAGGAGAAAAGATAAGAAAAAACCGGAATATGTTCATACTTTAAATGGTTCCGGACTGGCTGTAGGAAGAACATTTGCAGCCATATTGGAAAACTTTCAGCAGGCGGATGGATCAGTGATTATCCCTGATGTACTGGTACCATATATGGGAGGCCAAAAGGTGATTCAACATGATGCTTGATTTTTTCCCGGAGGATATAAAACCGCATATCATACCAAAGCATAGAGAAGGCCTGTATTATAAATGCCTTGGATGCGCTTCTGAATATTCCATTGAGAAACTGTTGTATGTATGTCCTGAATGCAATCAAATATTGCTCATCCAGGATCGCGATGCCCAATCTTTAAAAAAGATTCCAGGGGCGGTCTGGCAAAAAATCTTTGATTTCAGAAGAATGTTGAAAATACCTGCACTCAAGGGAATATACAGGTATCATGAATTTATTGGACCCGGTATTCCTTTGGAGTCTATTCTTTATCTTGGTGAAGGTCACACCCCTGTTATTGAAGCAAATGAAAGCCTGAAAGAAAAGGCAGGGCTTTCATTTTTCTACAAAAATGACGGGCAGAACCCAAGTGCGTCTTTTAAAGATCGTGGAATGGCCAGTGCATTGTCAAGCATCAAACATCTAATTGATCAGAACCTTGTGTCCGATGTTATCGCAATATGTGCATCTACAGGTGATACTTCTGCTGCTGCTGCACTCTATGCATCTTATCTGGGCCCTTTAATCAAATCTGCTGTTCTTTTACCCCATAAAAAAGTAACCTCGCAACAGCTTTCGCAACCCCTGGGAAGCGGTGCGCAGGTTTTTGAAATTCCAGGTGTTTTTGATGACTGCATGAAAATCGTGGAACACCTTTCAACCCGATATTCGGTTATGCTCCTGAATTCAAAAAATGCATGGCGAATTCTCGGTCAGGAATCATATTCATATGAAATCGCCCAGGATTTTGGATGGGATATGAAAGACAAAGCTGTCGTTGTTCCTATTGGGAATGCAGGGAATATAACGGCCGTGATGAATGGATTTATTAAATTTTATGAAGCCGATATTATTAATTGCCTGCCAAAAATTATTGGCGTGCAGTCAGAACATGCTGACCCTGTCTATCAATACTATCTTGAACCTGACGAAGCTAAAAGAAAATTTGTACCTGTGGACACAAAACCAAGTGTTGCCCAGGCTGCAATGATCGGGAATCCGGTTTCCATGCCCAGGGTCGTACAGATTGCAAAGAAATTTAATACCCTTGCCGGTCGCCGTCATGTATTCTTTGTTCAGGTAACAGAGCAGTCTATCATGGACTGGCAGCTTGCCGCCAATAGAAACGGCCATATTGCATGCACCCAGGGAGGAGAATGCCTTGCAGGACTTGTGCAGGCGTTGAAACAAAATATTGTTACAAATAAAGAGACGGCCATTCTTGATGCAACAGCACATGCCATTAAATTTTCAGAATTTCAAGATCTCTATTTCAAGTCAGAACTGCCGAAAGATTATAAGATAAATCCTGATCCGGGCAATATCAATCTCCCGTCTTTGATTCTACCTGATAATTCTGATATAGTACCGTCACAAACAAAACGACTAAAAGAAAAAGATTTTCAAAAATTTGTAACAGATATTTCCGATAAAATAGCCGAAAGGTTGAATTTAAAAGTGTCTTTATAATTTATGAAAAAACATATTTTTTTCAAAATATTCATTTTCACCGTTTTAGCCCTCTATACTTATATTGCGCTCCCTTTTTCAGCCCATTCTAAAACCCAGGGAGTTAAGACTTCTTATAAACGCTATTCAATTTTCAAATATAACAATGAGGACGTCCTTTGTGAACCTTATACCGTCAACAAAGATGACTGGCTATATAAAATCTTCAGGAAAAAAGGAGAAATCTCTGAAAAAGACTTTCCCCATTTCATCATCATCTTTAAAAAAATCAATCCTCAAATCAGCAATATCGATGCAATCAATCCGGGTATCCATATCCTTATCCCGTTAAAAAGGGTACAACAAGAAGATTATGACCAGAGCATATCGGGGGATGTTGATATTCCAGTGATTGAATTTTCAACGATCCCGGAAGATTTAAATATGACCCCTTTTATACAAAAGCACAAAATTAAAAAAGGGGAAACTGTTTTAAGCCTGATCGATAAGGAGTTTTTAAAAAAGAAGGATGTCATATCGGAAGAGGGGCTAAAAGCATTTGGGTTGGCAAACCCTAATATAAAAAATATCAATATTATATATGAAGGCACTGAGATTTATCTGCCTGATTCTTCGATAAAAGCCCAACCGTGGTTTAAGTCCCTTTTATCGGGGAAAACAACAGAAAATGAAACCTATAAAAAAAAGCAAGGGGTTAAACAATATAAGCTAGAAGCCTATAAGCTGGCACAATTAAAAAAGTATTCCTCACTTATTGGCGGCACCCTTTTTAGCCGTGGCAAAATGTACTTTCCAGGGAAAAACAATTCAAGCCAGGTTCTGGATTTAGCATCAACCCCAATTATTGAAACCGATGACGGTTCTAAAATACTGATCATATCAGGCTCGAATGTAAACGATGAATTGCTTGAATACGTAAAAAATTATTGGGAGAACCTGAAAACTCAATTAATAGCGCAAGCCATTAATAAAATGAAAAACAGCAGTAAAGCCATCCCTAAAAAAAACATAACCGCGGAATATAAAAAAATTATTGAGACACTCCTGTCCCAGACAGATTATGACTACATCCCAGATGCAAAAATACCTTTTATGCTCAATAACATTAACCTTGAGGCATCATTCGGCCGAGTTATAAGAGAAGATACAACAGACCTGTTGATCAATTTTGGAAATGTTTATGGAGCCGCTTTAGAGGTTCTGGAAAAAAAAGAATTTGAGATTATCTCAATAACCCCCAAATTGACCCCGCTTGAACTGAGCAAAAAATTATTCTCACATCTTGGATATGCAACATGGGAGAACCCTTCTTTTTCTACTGAAGAAACTATTAAAAGTATTGATGGCCTTTATGTTGTTAAAAAACAGGATAAATTGTTTATTCCTGTTAAACCACTGAACACTGAGGCTATAGA
>JAHOYS010000302.1 GCA_019038815.1 Desulfobacterales bacterium
TGGTCACCATTATCGACAAAAAAGTTGAAGACTTTATCATTAAACGTATCAGATCAAAGTATCCTTCACATGATGTTTTTGGAGAGGAAACCGGCAGGACCCATTTTTTTTCAGATTATCTATGGATTATTGATCCAATAGACGGGACTGCCTCTTTTGTTCATCAGCAACCATTTTACTCCATCAGTATCGCTGTGCAGTATTGTGGTCAAACGATCTGTGGTGCTGTCTTTGCACCAAATCTGGATGAATTGTTTTATGCGGACAAAGACAGCGGCGTTTTTTTAAATGATCATTCTATTTATGTTTCAAAAGCCGACAAACTTATTAACTGTGTCATGGGTACAGGATTCGCCTGTTTGAGAGCGGATCTTCCAACCAACAACCTTTCCTATTTTAATAAAATTGCTCCAAAGTTAAGAGATATCCGACGATATGGTTCTGCGGCGATTGATCTTTGTTATGTGGCATGCGGCAGGCTTGACGGATTCTGGGAAATGAATTTAAATATTTATGATATTGCAGCCGGCGCTTTTATTGTTGAGCAGGCAGGAGGCATTATATGTGATTTCAAAGGAGGGGTTAATTTCCCCGAACAGGGAATCATTGCAACCAACAGACATCTTCAAAAGGAGTTGCTTGAAAACTTCAAATAAAATTGTCCAAACAAAGAAAAGAGAAATAAAAAAATGACAATTCAATGGTTTCCAGGACATATGCTTGAAACAAAAAACCTGCTTCAAAAAGCCATATCTAAAGTGGACGCTGTTCTGGAAATTTTAGATGCAAGACTGCCTGAGGCAAGTGCTAATCCGTTCGTAAATAAAATCTGTAAAGACAAATTCAGATTAAAGGTTTTAAATAAAAACGATCTTGCAGACCCGGAACAAACAAAACTATGGCTTGATTATTTTAAAAAAAAAGAGGAGACGTCTGCCATCTCAATTTGCGGCACCCATAAATCCCAGGCATACGAGGCATTAAATTATTGTGTGAACAAAATTGACAGAAATCGAGCCAGAAAAATAAAAGTAATGGTTGTAGGTATTCCAAACACAGGCAAATCCACTATTTTGAATTCACTTGCAGGAAAAAAAATTGCAAAAATCGGGGATGTGCCTGCAATCACCCGGCACCAGCAACGAACCAGTTTAAAAAATAATATTGATATCTATGATACACCTGGAATATTATGGCCGGTGATAGAGCCGGAGGAAAGAGTGTATATCCTGGCAGCGAGCGGCGCAATATCTGATACAGCCATTGACTATAGCGATATTGCATTTTTTGCTGCTAATTTTTTAATGAAGAAATATCCAGACTTATTGATGCAGAGATATCCTTTTTTAAAAACTTTACCAGACGATGAGGTGACACTTATAGAAAAGATTGGTTCTGCAAGGGGATGCCTGCAAAAAGGAGGGTCTGTAAATTTCCAGAAAGCCTCAGAAGCATTAATTCGTGAACTCAGAGCCGGTAAAATAGGAAGAATAAGTTTTGAAACACCAAAGGATCCGGAACATGACAATTAAATCAAAAAAAACTGACCATATTGATATTTCAAAAAGTTTAAAATATCTTTTTTACATACTCATCATTATATTATATTCATCTCCCTTACCGGCAAACATTGACAACACAATCAAACCCAAGTCTGAGCAGTCTTCTCAGTGTGTTAAAATTATACGCGCACTTGAACGATATCATTATCTTGAAAAAAAACTTGATGATACTATGTCCTCGATTATTCTTGATCGATATTTAAAAAGGCTTGATCAGAGAAAACAATTATTCATCCTGAAAGATATCCATTCTTTCAAGCAATATCAATTTCGTCTGGATGATGAACTTAAAAAGGGAAATCTGAATATTGCTTTCAAAATATTTGATTTATATATGGCACGATCAAAGGAAAGATTGGAATATATCTCTTTAATGATAAAAAAGTGGGAAGAAGAGCTGGATTTCAATAAAAAAGAATCCATTATCATAGACAATGATCTGCGCCAATGGAAACCCAATAAACGTACACTTCATTCTCTTTGGAAAAAAGAGTTGAAAAATCATATTATTTTATTGACCCTGGATGGCCAGGATAATGCTTCAATCAGTGATACGCTTGACAAAATATATTCAAGCCGGCTTAAACGGCTGTTGCAAACCGATTCAAATGATATTTTCCAAATCTTCATGAATAGCGTTACCGCAAGTTTTGACCCTCACACTCAATTTTTCCCCCCCCGGGCTTCTGAGGATTTCGATATCCATATGAGTTTATCACTTGAAGGTATCGGAGCCGTACTTCAAAATGAGCATGAATATACCAAGGTTGTACGATTAATCTCCAAAGGCCCTGCTGATAAATCAAATTTACTCATGCCGGGTGATAAAATTATTGGTGTGGGACAGGGGGTAGCCGGAGAAATAAAAGATACAATAGGTCAACGTATTGATCATGTTGTCAAACTTATCAGGGGCCCCAAAAATACATTTGTGCGACTAAAAATCATCCCTGCTAAAAAAAACAGTTCCACCAAGACAATTCAAATAAAAAGAGACAGGGTTAAATTAGAAGAACAAGCCGCAAAAAAAAGTGTGGTAACCATTGATCGTAACGACCAGACCCTGAAAATCGGTGTTATTGAAATCCCCAATTTTTATATTGATTTTAATGCCTACCTAAAGGGAGATAAAAACTATAAAAGTACAACAAAAGACGTTAAAAAATTACTTGTTGAACTAAAAGAAGAGAATATTGATGGATTGATTATTGATTTGAGGGACAATGGCGGAGGGTCCTTAAAAGAAGCAAACCAGCTGACAGGACTTTTTATTAAATCAGGCCCTACAGTACAGGTTAAAACAAAATACAGAATCACGCGGTTATATGATGACAACCCATCCATCGAATATTCCGGCCCCCTTATCGTTTTAATCAATCGGATGAGTGCATCCGCTTCTGAAATTTTTGCCGGAGCTGTTAAAGATTATCATCGAGGCGTGATTGTCGGCACAAGAAGCTTTGGAAAAGGAACTGTTCAGGAATTGCAATCGCTTGGAAAAGGAAAACTTAAAATTACCAGTGCTAAATTTTATCGTGTATCAGGAGAAAGCACTCAAAACCTTGGTGTCATACCGGATTTGAAATATCCGCAAATATATAAAATTGAAGATACGGGAGAAAGCTCTTTAGATGGCGCCCTTCCCTGGGATACAACTATCAGGACATCCTATAACCCTTATCGGGAACTTCAAGCCATTAATACAAAGCTTACCGTGCAGTACCAGGAAAGATCTCTCAAAGATCCCGGTTTAAACTATCTGAATAAAAGAATCGAAATGATATCCAGGCTGAATTCCCAAACCTCGATTCCATTAAATCTGGAGGCACGAAAATCAAGGAAAAAACTATATGAACAGTTAGAACTTGATATTGAAAATGATTACTTGAGGTCTACCGGCCAGACCCCGATAGAAAAATTTGCTCAGGAAGATATGGAAACAAGTGACTTTAAAAAAATTTTGATGAATCAAACCCATCTGGTAATGGCTGATTTTATTGATCTTTCCAATGATCTTGATTTTTTATGGTAAAAATGAATGATACTTTCTTCCAAAACAGGAATTAAAAAAATTGTTTTTTACGGGATTGCCTTAATCCTTATCCTATTGATATCATCTCCTTTTATCATTAACCGGGTCATCAATACATCTTATATAAAAAATAAAATATCTTTCTTTATACATCAAAAAACCGGTGCAAATATTGATTCTTTCAAATTTTCTATTACCGTTTTCCCACAGGCAGGCGTTAATATAGAAAATTTTAATTTTACTCCTGATAATAGAACAAATGTAAACATTAAAATTTTAAAATTTGATATTGATATGCAAAAGCTTTTGCGCGGCAAAATAAATATAGATCAAATAACCATTGATCGTCCAATGATCAGCACCACCCCTTTAAAAGAAAAACCATCCGCATCACCGATTGATTTTCCGGTTTCAAGATTTGCACAAAATTTTAAAAAAGTATTTGCTTTTCTGCCCGAGCACCAGGAATCTGTCGAGCTTACATTAAAAGATATAAAATTCAACCCGCATACATTTTCTAATGCCTCTTTTGAGAAAAATCCTGATTTTGAATCCATTGAACTTGATCAGTTAAAATGCATTGTTAAATTTAGTGCAAAGGGTTCTTATCAAATTGACATAAAACCATTTAAACTGAATTATCCGGATGGATTGGTTGCAATCCACTTTGAAGACAATCAAATCCAAAAAAAAACAAGGATACAATTTACCGGAACCAATATTCATATAGGCCAGGCAAGAGAAATGTCCTTATTGTTATTCAAGGATAATAAGATCTCAAAAAGTATTTTCAAAATTCTCCATGACGGTATTGCACCTCAAGTTAATGTATCTTTTCAAGGCAAGGAGCTTAAAGATCTTTTTAGTGGGAATCATTTAACACTTAAAGGAAATATTGAAGATGGCCTGGTACATATTCCCCAAACAGATTTAATTGCCTCACGTGTATCAGGAAATGCCCATATCCATAATGGCATTCTTGATATAAATACAAACAATGCGACAATTCAAAGTTCAAAAATTGGAAAGGGACGTCTGAGTATCGACCTTTTAAATCATATAGATTTTCCGTTTCAAGGTGAATTTTCACTTGACGTTGATCTTTCAATGATTCCACAAACCTTGATATCTCTTTTGCCGGACACTCTTCTGGCAAAAGAATTATCACTTGTTCATAATGTTACAGGACGCGCGAAAACCAGATTAAATCTTTCACTGGAAACAAAATCAAGTGATCTTAAGGTTAAAATTAATACAAAGGATTTTTCTGTTTTTGGCAAATATGATCGTATACCTGGTGATATTACCCTTGAAAATGTAAATTTTGACTATGAGCCGGACATGGTATATCTCAAACGCCTTAATGGTGTTATCAACGGCAGTACAATTTATGATCTTAATACGGTACTCGATTTTAAAGATGAGGTGCAGATCGGCATCCGGTCAGGTTCCGGTATGATTGACCTGGATTCAATGATACCCTGGTTGATGTCCTATGAAAAAACAAAACAAATGATTTCACCTGTCAAAGGTGGAAGCGGTCAAATTTATATCACATCAATAGATCTGGCCGGCCCCATATTAAAACCGGATCTATGGGAATATGATTTAAAGGGTATGGGAGTTGGAATTGATGTTACGACAAATTTTTTGAACCATAAACAAATAGAAAACCTGTCATGTCAATATCATATATCTGATGATCTTTTAAATTTGAAGACGATTCAGATGAAAATGAATGATCTTTCATGGATGGAACATCTCATTGAAAAAAAATATCTTGATAGTATTTCAGTACCATTTGATATGGAAAAAGGCGATTTCCATATCGGCATAAAAAATTCTTTGTTTAAAGCTATCCTTAAGTTTGGCGGCGGGCCGGAATTATATATTGATCTAAAAGGTGAGACGCCTGCATCATTAACCTTAAATTCAATAAAATTTATTGATCAGGGGTTATCAAATGGATCCATATTTTTTAATTACAATAATGACAAACCCCTGTTTGATTTTGATGGAATCTTAGATACAGCGACATTAAGCAAAGTTGTTATACCTGACAGTTACTGGTCAAAAAAAATTAATGCCCTTACAGAGGGGCAATCCATATTAATATATAAGGATAGGGATTCAGTTTTAAATATTATCACCAAAAATGCAGATCTAAATTCACTTATTTCTCATTCCAAAGAATTTTCATCGAATACCCGACTGTTATCAGATGAAATTATTAATTTTAAAGCTGATCAACTGAAAGCAAAAAATCTGATCTTTACAAATGTTGACAGCAAATTATCTTTTAAAAAAGCCCTTTTATATGCCAAATTGGAAAAAGCCCTTTTATGTGATTTGGAAATAAGCGGTTATATTAATTTAAAAAAAGATACGATTTATGCAGATTTTCCTTTTAATGCCAATAATAAAACCAATATTCAGGATCTATTGACCTGTCTTTTCCAGAAAAACGATTTTATGGATGGTCGTTATTCCCTGAAAGGCAATCTTCTATCCAGTGGCTCTAAAAAAGATTTTTTAAATAAATTCACGGGTTCATTAATATTTAATGCTGATGAAGGACGTATTTACAAATTAACTCTTCTTTCAAGAATTCTTTCTGTTTTAAACGTTTCAAAAATTTTTAAAGGAAAAATTCCAAATGTGACACAAGATGGTTTTGCTTATAAAAACATTTCTATAGAAGCAGATATCAAGGATAGTATAATTTACCTGAAAAAAGCAATAATTGACGGGCAGGATATGGCACTGATATTCAGTGGCTGGATTGATCCGATAAATGATAAAATAGATTTGACCTGTCTTGTGGCTCCTTTTAAAACCGTTGATCTTATTATCGAACACATTCCCATTATAAATACGTTGCTTGAAGGACGTCTGGTCTCTGTTCCTGTAAAAGCGACCGGAAAGCTTTCTGATCCGATCGCAGTCCCTTTACACCCATCTTCGGTCGGCAAAAGTCTTATAAATATGATGTCTAATATCTTAAAAACACCTGTTAAACTATGGGACAAAGTATATAGTGAATAATATCAACTCAATCAAACTGCCTTTGAATCTTGCGATAAAATACTTATCCTATCAACCCAGAACGGTTTATGAAATGCAGGAATACATCAAAAAAAAAGGGTTTAGTGAAGATATTATTAAAAGAATTATTGGAATTTTACTGGAGCAGGACTATTTAAATGATAAAAATTTTGCCGCCCTGTTTATAGAAAGCAAAGCAAAAAATAAACCTAAATCAAAATTTGCCCTTCAATATGAACTCAAGAAAAAAGGGATCAACCCTTCAATCACTGATGCTGTTTTAGAACAATATGATGATCAGGATCTGGCTTTGAAGGCTGTAAGACCGAAAATCAGAATGTGGCAAAACCTTGACGATGAAAAATTTAAAAAAAAAATGATGAACTTTTTGCGATACAGAGGGTTTAATTATGAAATCTGCCTGTCAACACTGAACTTTTTTTTAGAATCAAAACACAATAAAAGAGGGTTAAAATGAAAATTAAATTTTTTGCTGTGGGTGGAACCATTGATAAAGTATACTTTGACGCCTTAAGCAAATATGAAGTTGGAGAATCCAATATTGATGAGATTTTAAAAGATGCAAGGGTAAATTTTGAATATAATGTTTCTTCCATATTGAAAAAAGATTCTCTCGAAATGACTGACAAAGACAGGTTAACCATCCAACAGGCTGTACAAAATGAACCCAATGATAAAATTATCATAACCCACGGCACTGACACCATGATTGAAACAGCAAAAACGCTTGGTACCATTAAAAATAAAATTATTATTCTTACAGGTGCAATGGAGCCGGCTAAATTTAAATCAAGCGATGCTATTTTTAATTTAGGATCTGCAGTCACTGCAGTTCAAATATTGCCGCATGGTGTATATCTTGCCATCAGCGGCAAAATTTTTACACCGCATAATGTCAAAAAAAACAGAACCTTAAAACTATTTGAGGAAAAAAAGTGACCTTTTAATTTTCTGATAATATTTAAGGCAAGTCAGTCTTTTTAGTCTGTACTGTTTTCCGATTTTATTACAATCAATGCACTTGCATCAATATTCAGATATTTTTTTACAAGCAACATTAAATCATCATTTGTAATAGTATTGTATCCAGTCACCATATTATTGGCCCAGTCAAATTTTTGTGGATAAGTTAAAGAGTTTGCCATGACAGAATTCAGCCAGTAGCTATTGGTCTTTCGAATAACTTTCAGATGGCTTAGAACCGGTTTTAAAGCTAAATTCGTCTCTTTTTTTGAAATACCCTTTGTGTTTAAAGAATAAATAATTTCTTTAATTTTATGGTAAATAAATTTATGACTTTCAGGTTTTACATTGACAACCACATGCATTATTCCATAGTCATTAAAACTCCTGGACGGACTATTATATACATAAGGAGAATATGTTTCACCAAGTTCTTCTCTAATGATAATTCTCAGTCTTTCTGAAAAAATCCTGGATAAAATGGAAAGCCTCCGGGTTTGCATGATATCCCAAAAATCATCGGTTGGAAATGCGACACGAACAACACCCGTATTAATTTTTGTCTCTATTTTCAGTTCAACCTGCTCTCCTTCCGGGAAATATATTTTTCCGGGCTTGTTCAATTCCTTTGAAACTTTTTTCCTTTTTTTAAATGTTCCCATATATTTTGAAGCAATACTGATCATATTTTCAAGGTCAAAATCTCCTGCGACAGATACCTCAACAGTTGAATTTTGAAAATATGGGGTCAACCAGTTTTGAATATCATTTAAAGTATAATGATTAATAGTCTCAGGCCCGGGCAGTCCAAATCTTGAATCGTTTCCGGCAAGGAACAGCTCTCCTTTTATCTGCATGATGCCTTCGGGTGTTCGGATAAGGTTGTCATACCGTTGTTTATATCGAATTTTTGTAAGATTCAAAGCTTCGTCCCTGTATCCGGGGTCATTGAAATAATGATATATGAGTTGAAAAATAAGCTCAGCTTCTTTTGGATCACCAGAACCGGATAAAGAGAAATAATTCTCGTTAATTCCAAATTCGATGTTGACCTTATGGCCGGCCAGGGCTTCTTCCAACTGGTCCATATCAAGATTCCCAAGCCCGCTTGCCCTGAAAACACCCTCACTGACAAAAGCCAAACCAGGCTTTGATACGGGCTCAGATTTTTTCCCTTCTCCAAAACAAACTTTAAACTGGAATTCATTTTGTTTATAATCTGTTTTTTTTAAATTCAACCGAACATTATTATGAAAATCAATTGTGGTAATGCCAAGATTTTTGACGTTATTTTCTCTTGTCTTTATTCCGGCTTTTGCAGATGGCAATTCAAGATAAGGAAACTTTTTTGATTCAAACCCTTCATACCTGCTGACTTTATTAATAAAACTTTTCTGATATACATCGAGAATGGCTGCTTCAGGCTCTTTTGCATTTATATCAGCATTGCCTGTTACCAGCACCAGCCTGTGATCTTTTGCCCATGATTCTTTTAGTGCCTCATGGACATCCTGCAATGAAACCGATTCAATATAGGGTCCTAGAAAATCTTTTCTCTGTTCAGGAGATAAAAACAATCCCTTTTTATTGATGGTACTCAAAATCTTTCTGGACAAATCCGGACTTTTTCGTGATTCAGCCTGACTAAGCTCTTTTTCAAGAAACGAAATAAAATCAGCCTTGACCCTGTCCAGTTCTTTTTTTGTAAACCCGTATTCAAGCCCCTGTCTCAAAGTATTTTCAATCTGATGAAGGCCCTTTTCCCACTTATCCGGCTCACAGGTAGCACTAATGGCAGACAATGAAATATGATGCAAAAATGATCCTGAAAAAACAGAGCTTTCAGAAAAGTCAGCCGTTTGCTTGGTTACCATTCTTGAGAGCCTGTTTTGCATCATTGAATTTGCCATATTATTCAATGTTCTTTTTTTTATGGTATCCAGGGTCTGAGTTTCAAACGGTATCCGGGAAATAGTCTCTATTGTGATGTCAGTGCTGCCGGCTTCTGGTTCATAATGATAAAAAGTTTTTATTCCCTGATGTTCTTTCCAGCTGATCGGTAAAGGATTTTTGGGAAAGAAGGTGCGGGGTTTCAGCCTGGAAAATCTTTGAATGATCATAGGCTGAACAGTCTTGACATCAAAGTCACCGACAGCAATCAACACCATATTATCAGGCCGATACCATTGGTCATAATACGCTTTTAATAGTTTTCGATCAGCTTTTTTTATGACATCGTCAGTTCCAATGGGAAATCTTTGGTTAAAAAGTGAATCCGGAAGTTCAAATTTAAGTGATTTTTTAAAAGTCCTGTAAGATACCGAGTCTCTTTGTCTTTTTTCAGCTAAAATAATTCCCCGTTCACGATCAACTTCGGCTTCCAGAAGAAGTGCTCCCTCTGCATAATCCTGGATGACAACAAAGGCTTCATCCATATGCTTTTGATCTGCACTTGGGAGGGACAGATCATAAATGGTATTAAAAAAAGAGGTGCGGGCATTGGCGTCTGCGCCAAAGTCCATACCAATGGATTGAAAATATTGAATTAATTCTCCTGGTTTAAAGTGCTCTGACCCGTTAAACAGCATGTGTTCCAGATAATGGGCGACACCCTGCTGTTCATTTGTCTCATGCATTGAACCTGCAAAAACATTAAGATGGATATTAACCCTGCCCTCCGGAATGGAATTCTCCATGAGGATATATTGGAATCCATTAGGAAGAATTCCGTACACAACAGCAGGATCGGCTTGAATCCCATTATTGAAAATAATAATCGGATGCTTCGGCGCACATGAAAACAGAAGCAAGAGTCCTAAAACAGCAACTCTAAAGGCAATGGTACTATTTTTCATATGAAACCTTAGTTCAAGATTTGAGGATCATACTCGATTTGACTATGTTTTTTCAATTCATTGATCCATGCCTGATAAGATTGTGTCTGCTTATTCCAGCTGATTTCATTTTTTGCAGTTTTGAGATTTTCTGAAATTTCAGATTCCTCAGGCGATTTTTTTTCTTTAAACCCGAGAATATAATATCCGGCCGGCATTTCGATTATATTAGAATGAATTTTCTTATTTTGATTTAACGCAAAACCTGCCTGGATAAATTCCGGAGAATTTCCCACCTCTTCAATAGTGCTGTTTCTTGTGAACAATTTTGTGGATTTGAGTTCTAACTGATATTCCCTGGCCAGTTGATCCAGTGCTTTTCCATCAATTGCTTTTTCTATATACAATTGAGCATCTTTTTTTGCCTGCTCTTTTTGAAGTTTTTGCGTAAGCTCTTTTACAACCCTGTTTTTAACAAGATCAAGTTTTTGAACAACCGGTTCAATTTTCAAAACCGATTTGATCAAATAGTAGGAATCGCCAAATTGTTTTACATCACTGATATCCTCCAGGGAGAGTTCAAAAGCAGCCCTTGCAAATCCTGTATTGTCAACGATATCAAGCCCCTGCCCATTCATACTGAATTCTTTGGTTTCAATAATTTTTTTATCGGCAATAAGCGCTACCTGTTCGAAATCGTCTCCGTCAATCACAGCATCAAATGCCTCTCCGGCTTTATCATAGGCAAGATTTTGCAGTTCATGCTGTTCAAGTTCTTTTTTTATTTTCCCTGAAACCTGCGCCAATGTCTGGGTGGAAGCGTCAAATTTGGCTATCACTTTAATGATATGCCAGCCAAACATTGTTCTTACAGGTTTTCCAATTTCACCGGCTTTCATGGAAAACGCCTTGTCGGCAAAGGGTTTTACCATGCTTTGTTTCTCAAATATACCCAGATATCCACCACCCTCTTTTGAAGGGCCTTCTGAATATTGTCTGGCAAGCTGTTCAAAGTCCTGGCTCTTTTTCACAGCCATTTCATAAATATCCTGTGCTCTTTTTTGAGTTTCCTTGACTTTTTCTTCTTTTGCATCTTCATTTACTTTAATCAAAATATGGCCGGCTTCAACTTTTTGAGGTATTTTAAACTCTTCCTGCTGTTCTTCATAATAATCTTTTATATCGGCTTCACTGACGGTTACTTTCCCTTTATGATCTTCGGGAGAAAACTTTAAATACAATGCCTTTATTTTAGGATCGGATTTATAATTGTCTTTATTTTCAGTATAAAAATTTTTGATCTGTTCTTCATCAGGATGAATATCAGAGTAGTCATTGGGGTTAAATAAAAGATAATCAACTGCAATTTTTGTATTTTGAAAAAGATACCAATTGCGTGCTTCAAGGTCTGACACATTGACTGTACTTAACAACATATCCCTTACTTTTTGCTGTCTGAGCAAATTGATCTGGCTTTGTTCAAAAATTTCAGAATTTAAAGAATTCAAGCTTAAAACCTTTTTATACTGATCCAGATTAAATTTCCCATCTTTCTGAAAGGCTTTAATTGACATTAAAGATTGTTGAAGTTCTTCATCAGAAATTACAATTTTCAGTTTGTCTGCCTGGGCTAAAACAAGTTTTTGTTCAATTAATGAGTCAAGAGCCTGTTGCTTTACATTGAGTGCCTTCAGGATATCATCATTCAGATTTTTCCCGAATCTTGCCCGCATCTGCTCAACAATAGCCTTATAAGCCTGCTGATATTCCTCCATGGTAATCGGTTCATCATTAATGGTTGCAATTGAATTATTCCTTTTTGATCCAAATGACCCAACACCTAAGAACACGAATACAATGACAATAATCCCAAGAAATATTTTAATGATCCAGTTTCCGGTATTTTCACGCAAGTAACTCAGCATCACTTTCTCCTTAACCCCAATATAAAATAAAAATATTTTAATTACATAAACGCTTATAATATCTTTTCATAAAACCATGTGTCAATATTTTATTAATTTAACTTTAAATATTTATGAAAAAATTTTTGTTGACACAACAGATTCAATCTATTATTTAAGTAATGCTTTTACCATGGGGCTGTAGCTCAGCTGGGAGAGCGTACGGCTGGCAGCCGTAAGGTCAGGGGTTCGATCCCCCTCAGCTCCACCAT
>JAHOYS010000304.1 GCA_019038815.1 Desulfobacterales bacterium
CAAAAATCTTGGGCTGCAATTTTTGAGATTTTTTATCAAATCCTTTAATTGATTGATTAAGCACAGCTTTGTCAAAAGAGCCCTGGTTTTTAAAAATGCTCCATTTGGAATCTTCATAGGCTTTATAATTCTCGTATCGGTCCAGGTGGTCACCGGAAATATTTAAGAGGACCCCAACATCAGGTTTGAATTGTTTTGAAATATCGAGCTGGAAACTTGAAATTTCAGCTACAATGACATCGGTTTTTTCTCCGGTCATTAAGTGATCAACCAGAGGTGTTCCGATATTCCCCCCTATAAAAGGATTCATTCCACAGGCCTTTAACATGTTGCCGATTAAAATTGTTGTTGTGGTCTTGCCGTTTGTGCCTGTAATGGCAATTACTGGAAGGTTATTGTACCGGGTGAAAATATCCAGTTCTCCTGTGATACCAACCCCCAGGTTGAGTGCTGTCTTGATAAATTTATTGGTTAACGGGATCCCTGGACTTGGAACCATAACACCGGCCCGGTTAAAGGTTTGCTGGTCGTGAAAACCAATTTCGGTTTTGATTCCAAGTTCATTAAGTTCTTTTGCAATAACTATTTTTGACTCATCAATATCAGTGGCAATCACAGTCTTACCTCTGAATCGCAGGAACTTTGCCATGGAAACCCCTGATGCCCCCAGGCCAATGACCAGAAAATATGAAGATTTTTTTTCTTTCACATTCATTTACCTTATTTTCATTGTACTCAATGATAATAACGCCAGGGTAATGGATATGATCCAGAACCGAACAATCACCTTTGATTCATGCCACCCTTTGAGTTCAAAATGATGGTGTAAAGGGGCCATTCGAAAGATTCTTTTACCTTTTGTAAGTTTAAAATATGACACTTGAATGATGACGGATAATGCTTCAGCCACAAACAGTCCGCCAACAATAAGCAGGAGAATTTCCTGTTTTGTAATGACAGCAATGGTCCCTAAAATACCACCCAGGGGTATAGATCCTGAATCTCCCATAAAGATCTGGGCCGGATATGCATTAAACCATAAAAAACCTAATCCGGCACCTGCCAGGGTTCCACATATCACTGTTATCTCACCGGCAGAGATAATATGTCTGATATGAAGATACCCGGCGATCTGGGTATGGCCGGCAATATAGGCAAAGAGCATGTAGGTAACACTGGCAACGATATAAGGACCGATGGCAAGACCGTCTAATCCGTCGGTCAGGTTTACGGCATTGGATGTGCCCACAATGACAAGACAGGCAAATGGAATGTACCAGATGCCGAGATCCGGGGAGATATCCTTTAAAAACGGGATGGTCAAGGTGGAATTAAAATCAGGGCATTTAAAGATCAGCCAGGAGATAATCAGGCCAAACAACACCTGAATGAGAAATTTACCTTTAGCTGTAAACCCCATGTTTCTTTTTTTGATCTGCATGAGATAATCATCAATAAATCCGATAGATCCGAAAAGTATCAGGGCCAGGAGAGAAATATTTACATAATGATTGGACAGGTTTCCCCAAATCAGAGTGGCCGTGAAAATAGAAAAAAGAATCAGGATACCGCCCATGGTCGGGGTTCCCTGTTTGCCCAGGTGAGATTGCGGTCCATCCGTCTGGATGATCTGGCCGATCTGCATTTGAGAAAGTTTCCTGATGACAAAAGGTCCGAGGAGAAAACAGATTAAAAATGCAGTCAGGCCTCCATAAATTGTTCTGAATGTAATATATCGAAATATATTCAAGAATGTGAAATCAACATGATATGGGTATAAAAATTCGTACAGCATCTTATGCCACCGCTAATATTTGTTGAAGTTTGTGTATGATGGTTTCCATGGCCATACCTCTTGAACCTTTTACAAGAATCCAGGTGCCGGAATTCATGTTTTCCAACACCTTTTGAACATTTTCAGCAATTTCATTTTTTGTACCGTGAAATATATTGTCTGCCGGAAAACCATTTTCGATCGCACCTTCTATAATGTATTTAACCTGGTTGCCAAACACATATAATTTACAGATTCCCGAAAGGGCGATTTTCTGTCCGATCTGTCGATGAAGACTGTTGGATTCTTTTCCTAGTTCCAGCATATCTCCGAGAATGGCAATGCTGTCTTTGGTGCCGCTGACGGCGCGCAGCGTATTCAAGGCCTGGGTGACGGAAGCAGGGTTTGCATTATAGGTGTCATCGATAATACTGATAGAATCTGAAAGTTTGTAAATATTCATTCTGCCGGATACAGGGGAAAAGGCTTTGATTCCTTTTTTGATATTATCCGTACAGATTCCTGCCCTTGTGGCTGCCAGGATTGCAGCAAGGCAGTTGTCAACCATAAAAAGGGCAGGGGAGTTGATGGAAAAAACAGTCTCCAGATTCTTAAATTTTGCTGTAAATTCAATGTAAGTTGTAAAATTATTGATTTTGGCAGATTGAATATCTGAACCATTACCTGAACCAAAAAAGAGAAACTTTTTAATGGCTTTCTTTTTTCCGGCGCTTGTTTCAAGGATGCTGCGTCTCGGGTCATCACCAGGAATGATCGCTGTCCCGCCTTCCCGGACACCTTCAAAAATCTCACCCTTTGCCTTTGCCACATTGTCTATGCTGCCAAGTCCTTCAAGGTGAACCCCTGAGGTATTGGTCACCATAGCTATATCGGGGAGTGCTATCCTGCTGAGTCTTGATATCTCGCCCGGATGGTTCATACCCATTTCCACAATAGCCCATTCATGAGCTTTTGAAAGATTTAAAAGGGTTAAAGGCAATCCTATTTCATTATTAAAATTACCTCGGGTGGCAAGGGTATGAAATTGAGTTTTAAATATTTCCTCAGTGATTTTTCTTGTGGTTGTCTTTCCACTGGAGCCTGTAATTGCAAGCAGTTTGACATTTGACCTAAGCCTTTGATATCGGGCAAGCTGCCCTAAAGCGGTTAATGTATCCTTGGTTTCAAAAATAATCAGATTTTTCCCGTCAATCTTTTTTTTCGTATTTTCATCAAGTGTATCAACAAACCCTTTTTGAGTAATAAATCCTTTTATCCCTTTATCAATAAGGCTTTTAATAAAAACATGACCATCAAAGCTCTCTCCTGTGAGGGCAAGAAAGATCTGGGTTTGGGCAATTGTTCTTGAGTCTGTAGAAATTCCGGTAAAACTATGATCCTTTTCAGTCGTTGAAAAAACAGGATCACAACTTAACGCCTTTGTAAGATCGTCTATTTTCCATTCAATGGGTTTGAACTGATCTGAAAACTCAATTGCTGCTTTCTTAAGTTCTTTTTTGTCATCAAAATGAATGGTGCCCGCATTGGTGATCTGGTAAGTTTCATGCCCCTTTCCGGCAGCAACAATAATGTCCCCTGGTTTTGAAATGAAAACAGCTTTTTTAAGAGCTTTTTTTCGGTCAACCTCAATCAGATACCCTTTTTTGAACGGGGTTGACTCAAGATCCTGGTTAGAAAGCTTATGAAACGCATCTATCCCTTCAAGGATATCATTTATGATGGAATCAGGATGTTCGCTCCTTGGATTATCAGAGGTCACAATGGCAATATCGCTGTGTTTGCAGGCAATCTGTCCCATTAACGGCCGTTTTGAGCGATCTCTGTCACCACCGCATCCAAAGACGGTGATGATTCTTTTAGGAGCTCTTAATTTTAAAGTGAGCAAAATGGTTTTGAGTGCATCAGGTGTATGGGCATAATCGACAAACAAAAATCTGTTAATGGGCGTATCGATTTTTTCAAGGCGGCCTGGAATTGTGTGGCATGCCTCAATCCCTTTTTTAATCTGCTTTGGGCTGATATTCAAAGCATGGGCAGCTCCCACAGCGCACAAGATGTTTTCCAGATTGAATTTGCCCGTAAGCGATGATGTAAGGTTAAATGAACCATTGGGCAGATGAATGGTTCCTGACAGCCCGTTAATATCATCTGTGATATTCTTTAAAAAAACATCTGTTTTCTTTTGTGTGCTGACGGCAAGTTTTTTATAATCAAGAGATGTGAAAAGATCTTCTCCTTTCGAGTCATCAATATTCAGGACGGCAGGGGCGTTGTTTTTTCCATTTGGCCCGAGGAACTGAGTAAAAAATCTTTTTTTACAATTAAAGTATTCATCTATGGTTTTGTGATAATCCAGGTGATCCTGGCTCAGGTTCGTGAATACTCCCGCGTCAAACCGGCAGAAATCCACCCTGTTAAGGTCAAGTCCATGGGAAGAGACTTCCATGATGACATGGGTAACACCAGCTTTCTTCATCTCATAAAGGGTTCTTTGAAGATCAATGGAATCAGGTGTTGTCACAGGGTTGTCAAAAATCTGATTATTATATCGGATATTGATGGTTCCTATAACACCGGTTGAAAATCCGCAGGCCTTGAAAATACTCTCCAGCAGCCATGTGGTTGTAGTCTTTCCATTGGTCCCTGTGATGCCGACAAGGGTCAGTTCTTTTGAAGGATTGCCATAAAAACCGGCTGCAATGGAGGCCATGGAAAGCCTTGTGTTTTCAACCGGAAGAACATGGTTCAAATTTTTTGGATTGGTTTCGGCAATAACGGCTGTTGCCCCGTTCTGGAAGGCCTGTTCAATATAATCGTGACCGTCAGCTATAAGTCCCTTGACAGCAATAAACAGTCCTCCCGGCTTGATATTCCTGGAGTTTGAAGTAATAGAGGAAATATCCGGATCATGGGGCATCCCTGCCGTTGAACAATCTTTGACCGGACAGTCTTTTATCAGTTCAGACAGCTTCAATTTTTTGCTCCGCTTGATAATGAGGCAATAAATGCCGATTTGTTTTCCGGGGGTATATTTAAATAATTAAAGGATTCAGCCATAATGGTTTTAAAGGCTGGAGCCGCCACGTCTCCGCCATAATATTGTTTTCTTGGCTCATCCACCACCACAAGAATTGCAAGTTCAGGATTGTCCTTTGGTGCAAATCCGGCAAAAACAGAAATGTAGTTGTTTTTTGAATAGCCCCTCTTGTTTTTCAAGGCTTTTTGTGCGGTTCCGGTTTTGCCGCATACCGTATATCCATCCATAGCGGCTTTTGTGCCGGTACCTTCTTCTTCTACGGCAAGACTCATCATTTTTTTAACCTGTTGAGCACTTTTTGAAGAGATGACTTGCCGTATTGTTTTAGGATGATATATTTTTAAGTCTTTTCCCTTATTAGATATGATTTTTTTTATCAGCATGGGTTTCATAAGGTTGCCGTTATTGGCAATCGCACTGATGCCACTGATAAGCTGCATGGCAGAAACAGAAATGCCCTGGCCAAAGGAGATTGCGCTGGTATCAATTCTAGACCATTTCTGGTAGGGAATCAGATTGCCTGATGTTTCTCCTGGACATCCGACCCGGGTTCTGTCCCCGAACCCGAAATCGGTAAGATAATTATACAAGACTTTATTCCCAAGGGTTTCAGCAATTTTTGAAACGCCTATATTACTGGAAAATTTAATAATCCGGTTAATGGAAAGCCAGTCATAGGGGTGGGTATCATGGATGGTAAATGTTCCGATTTTATAGGTGCCGTTTTCACAAAAAAAGATAGATTTAGGGGTAAATCCGGTTTCAAGTGCAGCGGCTGCTGTAAATACCTTCATGGCAGATCCAGGTTCAAATGCATCTGTAATGGCACGGTTTCTAAAGGCTTCGTTGTCATATTTTTTGAAATTGTTTGGATTGAATTGCGGGAAATGTGCAATGGCAAGAAGCTCTCCTGTTTGGGGCCTCATCACCAGAGCGATCCCTGATTTTGCTCGATGGGCCTTTACAGTTTTTTCAATGGTTTGTTCACTGAGAAATTGAATTTTTTTATCAATCGTCAGGACAATTGAATTTCCTTTTAGTTCTGCTCTCCTTTTTTTGTCAAGGTCAAGAACACCACCGTTCCCGTCACGTTTAACCCTGATTTTCAAGGAGCTGCCTTCCAGGACAGAATTATACTTGAACTCAAGGCCTTCAAGCCCGGAATTGTCAGTCCCGGTAAATCCGATGACCTGTGCTGCAAGGTTCCTGTGGGGATAAAATCTTTTAGAATCATTTTCAAAATAAATTCCATTCAGATTTAATTGTCTGATTTGATTGGCCTGATCCGGTGGAACTCTGCTGGCCACCAAAGCGAACATGCGCTGGGATGAAAGAGTTTTCTGAAGCTTTTTTCGGTTAATATCCAGTATTTTGGAAAGTTTTTCAGCAGCAGTGACCGGGTCTTTTATTTTTAAAGGACAGGCAGTAATGGATATGGCATCAATGCTGGTTGCAAGTTTATTCATGTTTCTGTCCAGAATCTGCCCCCTCACCCCTTTGATAGTGGCATATCTGGAATAATCTCTTTCAGCTTTTTGTGTAAGTTCCCGGGCTTTGAAAATCTGGATGTCAAAGGATTTGGCTCCCATAAGCAAAATTGAGACAACAATCAGAATCTGGATGACAACAATTCTTTGTTTTATCTCTTTTTTCAAATTTTTTGACATTATCCTTCTTCCCCCGACAGAGAAACTGGCAGATAAATAGTTTGATTCGCTGTATCCGTTAAAAGATTCAGCCTGGTTTTTGCAATTCGAGTTATACGGTCATCTGATTTCAGGCGGTCTCTTTCAACAGATAAGGCCTTGTGATAAGAGGATTTTTTTACAAATGCTTCCTGTTCCCTGGATACCCGTAATATGGTCTGGGTGGATTCTGTTCTGATACAGGTGTAAACCAGAAGTTCACAAAAGATGATAGAAATAATGACAAGCCATCGCAAACTTGATTTTCGTGACAACACTTTCTTTTTGGGTATGTTGTTTTTAATTGCCATATATTAAACCTTTTGAGCCACCCTTAATTTGGCACTTCTTGCCATGGGATTGAGAGTTATTTCTTCTTTTGTGGGTACAAGAGGTTTTCTGAAAACCGATTTCATCTGCGGGACAAATCCGCATAAACAGACCGGAAGCTTTTTCGGGCATGTACAGCCGTCCTCAAATTTTCGTAATGCCTGCTTTACGATTCGGTCTTCAAGGGAATGGAAAGAAATAACACAAAGCCGTCCCCCCTTTAAAAGAAGGGAAGGTGCTATTTCCATAAACTTTTCAAGCCGTTCCAGTTCCCTGTTTACTGCAATTCTCAGTGCCTGGAAAATTCTTGTTGCAGGATGAATGCGCATTTTAAATCTGTTTTTTGCAGGGATGCTGTCTGTGATCATCTGTGCAAGTTCTAAGCTTGTATGAATCGGTGCACGCCGTCTTGCTGCTACAATTTTTTTTGCAATCCGCCTGGAAAATTTTTCTTCACCAAATTTAAAGAAAATATTTACCAGTTCACTCTCAGGGAATGAATTGATAATTTCAAAGGCTGTCAGATCGTTTCGAATATCCATTCGCATATCCAATGGTTCATTCTTGTTAAAACTAAATCCGCGGTTGCCATTTTTTAGCTGGTTCAGTGAAAAGCCTAAGTCAAGGAGTATTGAATTTACACCCTTTATCCCGTTAGAGTTCAGAATTTCTGGGAGATCAGAAAAATTACTGTGGAACAATAACGCATTTTTCTTAAACGGATGTAAAATTTTATTAGCATGATTAATGGCATCCAAATCCTGATCAATGCCTATCAGCATCCCTTCCGGGAGTATCGCCTTGATTGTTGCAATCGCGTGGCCTGCCCCACCCAGAGTACAATCCACACTAATATTTCCGGGTTTAAGGTTCTGGTGCTCATGCACCTCTTGAGACATTACAGACGTATGCTCAAATCCCATTGCTACAACCCTAAAGAAGCGATTTCCTCTTTTACTTCCTCTTTTTTAAGTTTTAGCTCCACTCTCTTGTTGACCTTGTCCCATTGGGCGCTATCCCAGATCTCAATATGATTCAGGTTGCCCACAAGAACGATATCTTTTTCAAGATTTGCATATTCTCTTAAACTTTTAGGGATCAGGATACGGTCCTGCTTGTCGCACGTGCATTCACATGAATTGCCAAGAAAAAATCTTCTAAAATCTTCCATGGCGCTGCTTTTTGCCGACAGAATCCTGGTTTCAACTTTTTCCCATTCGCTGAAAGTATAAGCGTATAAACAATCGTCCTTGTTTGAGACCATGACACCATAGACTTTATCCGCCTTCAGAATATTCCTGAATCTTGACGGGATAATCACCCTGCCTTTGGCATCAATTGTATGGAAGGAGCTTGATCGAAACACTTATTTAAGCCTTAGTTAAAAATTATTAACTCATCCACTTTCCACCACCTTGTCCCACACTTTTACGAAAAATAATGGCTAAGTCAAGAAAAAAATAATTTTTTTTGAATAAATTAATCATACTGCCTATAAATAGGTGGGTTTAAGATATGGCTGAAAATGGAGTGAAGTGGAGTTGTTAATTAATAAAGTTGATCAGATCATTGTAGAAATTTTTATTAAAAGTTGATCCAGCTTTTTGGCAGAAACCTTTACGGTTGTCTTCAATTCCTGTGCAAACAAGGATATTTTGTACTCTTCCAGGAGCCAGAAAAACTCTTCAATATGTTGGGATTTTTCTGGGGTTGAGTTGTCAGAAAGGGAGGACAAAAGATTATTCAGATGATCGGTGTATACTGCCAGCTGCAACGCTTTTTTTTCTTCCTTTAAAGGGTTGTCAACTGCTCTTTGAGCCCTGATGCTGATACAGGCGACATACCGGTGAAGGTCATTGATTCTTTCAACTGTATAAAGGTCGGTAAAATTTTGAGGCACAAGATTTTTCAGGTCTTTGAAAAGGGCGGTAATAATATTAAAAGTTTTTTTCTTTTTCTGGTATTGAAAAGACAGTTTCTGGATGAGCTCAAAACAGGATTGATATTCTTTTCCAAGCCTGAGAATGATTTTCATAAATTTCTGCCCGTTATCGTACAAAAGCTTTAATTTGTTTCTGGCATGAAGTTCAAACTCTTTTTTTGTTCTGATATTTCTGGCAAAAGATGCGGTGGTGATAAGGTTGAATAAAGAATGGGCAAATTTTGTCCGGCCGTTAAAAAAAGGGGCGATCTGCTTTATTCCGGGATGAGTATTGATATCTTTTTTCAAGGCCTTGAAATCATCCGGATAACAGATTTGGAAAAGCTTTTTTATTCCTTGATTATGGGAGTTTTGTGCAGCCTGTTTTGATTTGAACAGTCTTAAGGACAAACCTTTAGTTTTGTTTTTCGGATTAATTTCAATTTTCAGTCCCGGGTAGACTTTTTGGGTAAATTCTTTTTCCATGGATATAATAATGAATTTTTCAAGATCTTTAAAATTCCATTCTTTGATATCAATTTTTTCGTATTGTTTCCGGGCCAGGTCAAATGCATTACTTTTTTTATCAGTCAAAGTTTCTGAAAATTCATTTAAAAGGGATTTGTCTCGCAGGGCTTTGATTTCCCTGCCTTTTTCGTCCCTGATGGAGATTCTCATTTTTAAGTGGTCCGGCAGTTCTTTATCTGACCACTGGGTGGCAGGGATGACAAAGCCAAATCGTTTTTGAATAAATGAAGACAGTGCTGAAAACAATGGTTTGTTTTCTTTGGGAATTTCACGGGCGATAACGGCTGCTTTTTCCGAAACCGGTACCAGTTTTATTCGGTATTTTTTTGGAAGTGCTTTTATCAAAGCAGCAATCTTTTCTTCAAACAGGCCCGGTATAAGTCTGTCTACACTGTTTTTTGAGACAAGCAAGGCTGAGGAGGCCGGAACGTTTATGGTGACCCCGTCTTTATTAGATCCGGGATTGAATTCATATTCAAGCCTGAATTTGCTTTGCTCCATTGTCAGTGTATCGGGAAACAAAGATAAAGCATGATCATCAATGGAAGATTTTTGAAGATCCTCCAGGGTCATTTTCAAGAAATCCTGGTTACCCTGGTCTTTAATAAATTTGGAAAATGTTCTGATATTATAAAAAGGTTTTGGAAGCCTTGACTGGTAAAAAAGATATATATCATTTTCAGATGCCAGGATATCCTTTTTCCGGGTTTTATGCTCAATGGTTTCAAGATCATCAATCAGCTTCCGGTTATGGGTCATAAATTCAAACCTATGATGGATTTCTCCACCGACCAAAGCATGGCGGATAAATATTTCTCCGGATTCCTGCGCGTTTATTTTCCCATAGGCAACCCTTCGGTTGTTGACAATAATCAGTCCGAACAGGGAAACCTGTTCTTTTACAATGACTTCTCCTCGGGTTTTTTCCCAGTGCGGATCAGAATAGATATAAGTACAAAGGGTTTTTCCAATTTGTTCAAGCCATTCAGGATCAATGGTGGCCACAGATCTGGCAAAAAGCTGGCTGGTTTTGACAAATTCGGCTGCCACAATCCAGTTCCCAGCCGAATTAAAAAGGCCTGAGCCTGGGAATATCATTGCCTGCTGGCCCTTTCCGGCGCTGAATAGATTCTTTTCTTTTTTATGGGCAATATTGGCAAGATATCCGGATAAAATGGCTTTATGCAGCGCAATATACAAAGGCCCGCCAATATTAAACTCTTTGGCTTTCATCCCTTTGGTTCCTGTTTGGGCGAGGATTTTTTTTTCTCCTCGTATATTGTGTTCTTTTAGGATCCTGGTAATCTGTCTGTGGATTTCGGTCCATTCTCTCATACGCTTGAAAGACAGAAAATGATCCTGGCAGTATTTTTTGAGCCTGGAACGGGAACTTAATTTTTTTTCAGCTGTTTTAACCGCATCCCAGATATTTAAAAGACTGATAAAATCAGAACAAGGATCCTTGAACAGCGCATGCTTTTGATCGGCTGCCTGGGTTTTGTCGGCTGGTCTCTGCCGCGGATCTGAAATGGCAAGAGCTGTCGTAATAATGACTGCTTCTTTTAAGCATCCGTTCCTGTCAGATTGTATCAAAATTCTGGATAATTTGGGATCAATCGGCAGTCTGGCCATGGTGCGGCCGATTTTTGTCAGAGTGTATGTTTTTTTCTTTGCCTGCCTGTTACCGGGCTTTTTTTCGTTAATTGCTGAAAGTTCAATCAGGGTGTCAAACCCGTCTTTAATACTTTTGGGGGCGGGGGCATCAATGAACGGAAAGGTTGAGACATCCCCAAGATTCAAGGAGATCATTCGCAGTATGACTTCAGCAAGATTGCTTCTTAAGATTTCAGGGGAAGTGAAAAAAGGCCTTGCCCCGAAATCATCTTCATCAAACAGCCGGACGCAGACTCCGTTTTCAATCCTTCCGCACCGTCCCAGTCTCTGGTTGGCGGAAGACTGGGAAATCGGGCTGACCGGAAGTGCTGTGGTCCTTGTCCGGGGCGAATATTCAGGGATTCTGGCAAGCCCTGTATCCACCACATATTTAATACCGGGTATGGTCAGGGAAGTCTCTGCAACATTGGTTGCAACAATAATTTTTCGTCCCTGCTGCCGTGAAAAAATTTTTGACTGCTCCCTTGCTGAAAGTCTTGCAAAAAGAGGTAGAACCGAGACATTAGGATGTTGTTTCCCCCGAATCAGTTCCATGGTTTCTCCGATGTCCTGTTCTGTTGGCATAAACACCAGGATATCACCGGATCTTGATCGGGAAAGAAGAAGATTGACAGCATCTGCTGTGGCTTCAACATAACCCTGGTCTTCAATGGTCCCATTTTCATCATCTTTATTTAAAAAGGGCATATAGATAGTCTCAACCGGATACATCCGTCCGGATACTTCAATGATGGGCGCATTGTCAAAGGCTTTGGAAAATTTTTGTGTATCAATGGTGGCAGATGTGATAATCAGCTTGAGATTTTGTCTTTTTTTAATCAGATCTCTTAAAATACCCAGGGTAAAGTCAATATTCAGGCTTCTTTCGTGGGCTTCATCTACAATAATGGTATCATATGCATTCAGAAACCTGTCGGTTTGAGTTTCCGCAAGCAGGATACCGTCGGTCATTATTTTTATGCAGGTCCTGGTTCGGGTTTTATCATCAAACCTGATTTTATATCCAACGGACTGGCCCAGGCTTTCATTGAGTTCCTCGGCAATCCTTCTGGCAACATTAATGGCGGCAATACGTCTTGGCTGTGTACAGCCGATCAGCCCTTTTGTTCCCTGTCCTGCTTCAAGGCAGAATTTTGGAATCTGGGTGGTTTTCCCGGACCCGGTTTCTCCTGATATAATCACCACGGAGTTTTTTTTAATGGCAGAAATAATTTCATCTCTTTTATGAGTGATAGGCAGATCAGGATTAAAGGTTATATTGGAAGGTTTATGCAAAAGGCCTTTAATTTGTTTTTGTTTATTCATGACCTTTGAATAGTAG
>JAHOYS010000038.1 GCA_019038815.1 Desulfobacterales bacterium
ATATAATTTTGATGAAATAATTGACCGAAGTCATACCTCTTCCTTGAAATGGGAAAAATATGAGGGTAGGGATATCATCCCCATGTGGGTGGCGGATATGGACTTTAAAGCTCCGCCTGCCATTTTGGATACCCTTCAACAAAGCATTGAACATGGAATTTTAGGATATACGGTACTCCCGGACGAACTCAATGATATTATTATTTCAAAATTAGATGTTCTCTATAACTGGAAGGTTGAAAAAGAGTGGATTATATGGGTTCCAGGAGTTGTCTGCGCATTGAACATCGCCTGTGAAGCCTTTGGTAGCCCGCAAGATAAAATTGTCACCACAACTCCCATATATCCTCCGTTTTTAAGTGCACCGGGAAACTGCGGGAAAAAACTGGTTACCGTTCCCATGATTGATATCAACCAGCGGGCAACCCTTGATTTTGACGCCCTTGAAAAAGAGCTGAAGGAAAACACCGGTCTGTTTATGTTTTGCAGTCCTTACAACCCTTGCGGCACTGTTTTCACCAAAGAGGAAATCAACCGGATAGTAGAACTGTGTGCTGCCCATGATGTTGTCATCTGCTCAGATGAAATCCACAGTGATTTTGTTCTGGATAAAGATAAACGCCATATCCCGACTGCATCTGTGTCGAAAACTGCAAAAAGACAAACCATCACTTTGATGGCGCCTTCCAAAACCTATAATATCCCGGGCCTTGGATGTTCTTTTACTATCATCCCGGATGAACATTTAAGAAAGAAATTTAAATCCAGATTAAAAGGCCGGATACCGAATGTAAACCTTTTAGGACTTTTTGCAGCAAAATCCGCTTATAAAGAATGTGATGAATGGCTTTCCCAGTTAATTATCTACCTGAGAAAAAATCGGGATATTGTCCAGGGTCGTGTAAATAAAATGCCTGGGTGCAAACTTAACCCCATTGAATCTACCTATCTTGCCTGGATTGATGTCAGGAAGACCGGCCTTGAAGATCCTGTCCATTTCTTTGAACAGGCGGGTGTCGGACTTTCAGACGGCAGTTTTTTCGGCCAGAAAGGATTCCTTCGTCTGAACTTCGGATGTCCAAAAACTGTGCTTGAAAAAGGACTGGAGAAAATGGAGGCTGCATTAAAAAATCTTTAACCATTTAAAACGAGGTGAATAAAACTCGGTGGCTTAATCTTGTATATACAAGATAAAAGCTCGATTTTTCTACTCTTTTGAAATATTTTTTTATCCTTACCGGGCTTTTTTACTTGACTATGGGAACCCATATTTTTATAGTTGCAAAACTTACAATTATAATTGTAGCTATGCTGTACTAATCAGTAATTTAATTTTAAAGGGGATTAAAAAAATGAAGTCTTTTTTCAAAACTTTGGCACTTGCGTTATTAACAATGGTTGTGTTTGCGGCTCCAGGCTTTGCCGGTGATACGATCAAAATTGGCTGTGGCGGCGTTATTTCCGGTGACTTGGCACCCTATGGAATTTCTGCTTTAAGAGGCGCTGAGATTGCCGTTGAAGACCTGAATGCCAAAGGCGGTATTCTGGGTAAAAAAATTGAATTATTAGTCGGTGATGATGTATGTAAACCTGAGGTTGCCGTCAACATGGCCACCAAACTGGTATCAGACGGTGCACAGATGATTGTCGGTCATGTCTGTTCCGGTGCCACCATTGCTGCAAATAAAATTTACAAAGATGCCGGACTTATCGTTATTTCCTCAGCATCCACAAATGATGACCTGACCCTTAAAGGTGAGCATCCCAACTTTTTTCGAACCATTTCCTATGACGGTGCCCAGGCCGACCTGATGACTTCTTTTGTCAAAAATAATCTAAAAGTCAAGACAGTGGCCATGATCCATGACAAAGGCGATTATGGTAAAGGTCAGATGGAGCTTGCCAGACAATACTTTGAAAAACTCGGCGGTATTGAAGTAGTCCTTTTTGAAGGGATAACAACCGGTGCGGTCGATTATTCCGCCATTGTACAGAAAATAAAAAGATCTAAGGCTGAACTCACCATGTTTGGTGGTTATCATTCAGATGCGTCCAAAGTTGTCGGGCTTCTTAAAAAGAAAAGAGTTAAAACGATTTTCTTTGGCGCTGACGGTATCATTGGTGACAATTTTGTAAACCTGGCAGGCAAATATTCTGACGGTGTTTATGCCACAGGCCCGAATGATACTTCAAGCAATCCGCTTTACCAAGAAATCTCTGCCAAACATCAGAAAAAATACGGTGAGGCTGCCGGAACATTTACCCACAATGGGTATGCTTGTGTTCAAGCGCTTGCTGCTGCTGCAGAAAAAGCAGGATCACTGGATTATGACAAAATGAGAGCTGCCATGTTTGAAATTAAAGTCGATTCTCCTTTAGGACCCATTGGGTTTGATAAAAACGGTGATGTTATCGGTGCCGGTTTCTCTGTCTATCAAGTTCAGAATGGAAAATATACTCAGGTTAATTAATATAAAGATCTAAAATAAAAACAGGGGCGTAATAAAAAAAATATTACGACTCCTGTTTTTTTAAACTATAATTTTACTTAAATTTAACAAAGTTTAGGAGATTTAATTTAATTAACATGCGTCTGTTTAAAATTATATTGGGCGTGGCAGTTGTCGGGATACTGGGGTTTTTCGGTATCAAAGAGATAATTGCAGACCCTGTCTATTTTTTAGAACTATTCTTAGGCGGTCTTACCAGGGGCAGCATATATGCCTTGATCGCTCTTGGATATACCATGGTTTACGGTATTATCCAGTTGATCAACTTTGCCCATGGTGAGATCTATATGATTGGTGCCATGACAGCTCTTATTGTCGCCAGCGTCCTGGGACTGTGGGGATGGAACTCTGCTGTTATTGTTATCCTTGCCATTGTTTTTGCCATTGTATATTCCTGTGCCTATGGGTTCACCGTTGAAAAAATCGCCTATAAGCCCTTAAGAACTGCGCCAAGACTATCAGCACTTATTTCAGCCATTGGAATGAGTCTTTTCTTACAGAATTATGTCATGCTTGCCCAGACATCTGAATTTATGCCTTTTGAGAGCCTGATCCCTGATTTTAAATTCTGGGAACCGGTTGCCCATATTATTACTGCCGTTGAAATGACCATTATCGTCACCACTATCATTGTCATGATTCTTTTGGGAATGCTCATTAAATTCACTAAAATAGGCAAAGCCATGAGGGCCACTGCCCAGGATAAAATCATGGCATCGCTTGTGGGCATCAATGTGAACCGGGTTATTTCCACTACCTTTGTAGTCGGATCAGCCACGGCTGCCATCGGTGGTGTTTTAATTGCCTGCCACGTGGGTCAGGTAAACTTTTTTATCGGGTTCCTTGCAGGGCTCAAGGCCTTCATTGCAGCTGTTTTAGGCGGAATTGGAAGTGTTCCCGGCGCTGTTCTGGGAAGTCTGGTCCTAGGCATCAGTGAAAGTATGTTTACAGGCTATTTCTGGAGTGAGTATGAAGATGTTTTTGCCTTTTCTATTCTTGTGATTATCCTGATTTTCAGACCATCGGGCATACTTGGCAAAGACGAGACATCTAAAGTTTAACCCCATTATGTTAGAAAGTTGATTATGGTTACAAAAAAAGAAATCAAGCTATCATTTGTTATTGCTTTATGGTTCATGGTGCTGACCTTCCCTATCATGGTCATAAAGGTCAACACCATAAAAAATATTGTGATCTTCAGATGGGAAAATCTTTTATGGACGGGTATAGTCTGCTTTTTTGCCTCCCTTATCTGGAACTATTTTTTACGGATGAAAGAAGAAAAAAAGAAATCAGATACTAAGGAAGATATCCCCATTGTCCACCGGCTGCTTCAAAATGAAAAATTCAAAATTCCATTCCTTGTGGCAATTGGAATATTTGCTCTGGTCTACCCCTTTGTATTTTCCATGTATCATACCAGTATCTTAATTTCGGCACTGATTTATGTGATGCTGGGATTGGGATTGAATATTGTTGTGGGACTGGCAGGACTTCTGGACCTTGGATATGTTGCTTTTTATGCGGTTGGGGCTTATGCCTATGCCCTTTTAAACCTGCATTTCGGCATCAGTTTCTGGGTGGTCCTGCCCATCAGCGCCCTTCTGGGGACCATATTCGGAACCCTTTTAGGATATCCGGTGTTACGGCTCAGGGGAGATTATCTGGCCATTGTTACTCTAGGATTTGGTGAAATCATCCGGATTGTCCTTGAAAACTGGGATGAACTGGGAAATGGACCTCGTGGAATAGGAAATATTCCTGCCCCGTCATTTTTTGGTCATCAATTTAATCAGCATAACTCCGTCATTTACATTTATTTTATTGTTATTGGTTTGGTGCTGCTAACCATTTTCTTTGTTAACCGGCTTGAGAACTCAAGAATCGGACGGGCCTGGATCGCTTTAAGGGATGATGAAATTGCCTGCCAGGCCATGGGAATTGACAAATTCAAAACCAAACTGACAGCGTTTGCGCTTGGTGCCACCTGGGCGGCACTGGGAGGGGTTGTGTTTGCTGCTAAAACCTCTTTTATTAACCCCATGTCCTTTACCATATGGGAGTCCATTACTATTTTGTGTGTTGTTGTTATCGGTGGAATGGGATCTGCCATTGGTGTTATTGCCGGTGCCCTTGTGCTGATACTGCTGCCTGAATACTTAAGGGCTGTTGCCGAATACAGGATGCTTGTATTTGGTGCACTCCAGGTCATTGTAATGGTATTTAAACCCGAAGGACTTATTCGAAGTGTCCGTAAAATATATAAATTTGAAAAAATAAAAGAATAGAATAAATTTATGGAACCTATACTCAATGTAAAAAACCTTACAATGAATTTTGGAGGTCTAAAAGCCCTGGACACTGTGGACATCTCCGTTGAAAAGGGACAGATCGCTGCGCTGATCGGTCCCAACGGTGCAGGGAAAACCACATTTTTCAATTGTATTACCGGTATCTATGAACCCAGTGAAGGCCTTGTGGAAATCACACCTCCAGGCAAACCTACCCAGAAATTAAATGGCCTGAAAACCAATTATGTGACTGAACGGGGACTTGCCAGAACCTTTCAGAATATCCGGCTTTTTGAGGGAATGACGGTCCTTGAAAATGTCTTGATCGGAAGACATTGCAGACTGAAATCCGGAATTATTAAGGCCATGCTTCGAAGTTCAAGCCAGAAAAATGAAGAAAGAAAAGCTGTGAATGACAGTTATGAAATCCTTGAAAAAATCGGCTTGAATCAATATGTCAATGAAATGGCCGTCAATCTGCCCTATGGTGCACAACGGCGATTAGAGATTGCAAGAGCCCTTGCCACCGATCCGTTTTTGCTGCTTTTAGATGAACCGGCTGCCGGTATGAATCCCCAGGAAACAAAAGAACTTGACGATTTGATTGTCTGGCTGCGAGACAACGAAGACCTGTCTATCCTGCTGATTGAACATGACATGAAACTTGTCATGAGCCTGTCCGATAATATTCACGTCGTGGATTACGGCAAAAAAATTGCCGAAGGCACCCCTGAAGAGGTAAAGTCTAATCCGGATGTAATCAAAGCCTATCTTGGAGACGAGTCTGAAGATGCTTAAATTAAAAGATGTACACACATATTATGGAAATATTCATGCACTCAAGGGGATTACCTTAGAGGTCGGTGAAGGAGAAATTATTTCTCTGATCGGGGCCAATGGTGCCGGCAAATCAACCACCTTAATGACAACCAGTGGTATCGTTCCCGCCAAACAGGGAAGCATTGAATTCAACGGACAGGATATCACCCATATGCCCTCTGATGATATCGTTAAACTGGGGATCTGCCAGGTACCCGAAGGCCGAAGAATTTTTCCTTATCTTACCGTTGCAGAAAACCTTGACATGGGTGCTTTTTTAAGAAATAACACCGATAAAATAAAAAATGATTTTGACTATGTTTACAGTCTCTTTCCTATTTTAGCAGAAAGAAAAAACCAGGCCGGCGGAACGCTCAGCGGCGGAGAACAGCAAATGCTGGCCATTTCAAGAGCCCTGATGTCAAGACCAAAGGTGCTGCTCTTAGATGAACCTTCCCTTGGACTTGCTCCCATCATTGTCAAACAGATTTTTGATATTATTAAAAAAATCAATAAAGATCATAAAACAACTATTTTTATTGTTGAGCAGAATGCCAACCTTGCGCTGAAAGCCGCCCACCGCGGGTATGTAATGGAAACCGGTGCGATTACCATTACAGATACCGGTGAAAATCTACTGGTCAATGAAGATATTAAAAAGGCATACCTGGGTATATAAACAACTACTTGCTTTTAAATATCATTAAAACTCCGCATTTTATTAGAAGATTCGTACAAATTCTATTTTCTGTACTCGTCATCAATATCGGGATTAAGTTCTACCTGTTTGTTGCTCAGATCGAAGCAGGTATGTTACCTGGCTTTGAAAGGCCTCCAGGTGTTGAAGCCTTTCTTCCCATCAGTGCACTGGTCAGTTTAAAACACTTTCTGTTTACCGGGACCATCAACCGGATACACCCATCCGCGTTGGTTATTTTTCTTATCATCTGCATAACGGCATTGATAGCAAAAAAAGGGTTTTGCAGCTGGATTTGCCCGTTTGGCCTTTTATCTGAATTTCTCAGCAAGCTGCATCTTTGTATTTTTAAAAAACGCCTTTCCATCCCTTTATGGATGGATTTATTGTTACGAAGTTTGAAATATATGATCGCAGGATTTTTTATATGGAGTATCTTTTATAAAATGCCGATAAGCAGCATTGAGCAATTTATCCAAAGCCCTTATAACAGGTTTGCAGATATCAAAATGCTCAAGTTCTTTACCCAGATTTCCAGTACGGCATTGACCATTATTCTGGTATTATTCATTTTGTCGATCATCATACAAAACTTCTGGTGCAGATATCTTTGTCCTTATGGTGCTCTTCTGGGGTGGATAAGCTTTTTGAGTGTCGGCAAAATCACACGGAACCCGTCTTTTTGCGTTGAATGTGGCAGGTGTGAAAAAAAATGTCCCGGCCTGATAAAGATAAGACAAAAGCATCAGATTAATTCATCAGAATGTATGGCATGCATGAAATGTATTAACAATTGTCCTGAAAAAAATGCCATTGGCTTTTCACTGTTCTCTGGCAGGCTTCCCATCAATCAGCCGACGCTTGCACTGATACTGGTTCTGGTATTTACGGTGGGGATTACCATGGCAAAAATTTCTGGTAATTGGCAGAACAAGATTTCAAAAGTTGAGTATCTACGCTATGGTATACAAAGCCGTATGCCCTGGAACAGCAATGAACAGATTGACCCCCGAAAAATGGAAAAAATGATAGAAATGATGAAAAAGATGCAAGCTCAAGGAGGCCCGAAATGACGATCCCCGGCAATCTATTAACGACTGCAATGGCTGTGATGCCCCACACGGATGTTCATCAGGCTCTGAAAGCGGCATTAAGCCTTGATGTACCATTCTGGCCCCAATTGCCGAATTATAATTATCATGAAGATATGTATGTCCAGGCAGCTGAACATTTTCCGGGAATTATCCTGGATATGAAAAAAAAGACACTGCGATTTTCCACAGACAAATTTATTGCCGAATTTGAAGAAATCATGACCCATTTTGAAGATCTGGAATACTTTGATGTCAGTAACACCTATTCTGTTGTCTACCACCGTTTTTTAGACATGGAATTGTCTGATCGGCCCGCCATCCGGGGACAGCTTGAAGGCCCGGTCAGTTTTGGGTTTAATGTACTGGATCAGGATGATCGCCCGATTCTGTTTGATGATACGATTCGTCCCTTTATGTTTGAATTCATGGCCAAGCGCATCAATGTTCAATTAAAAAAATTGAAAGCAAAAAATCCCAATGCTTTTATGTTTATTGACGAGCCCGGGATGCAGTTTGTTTTTTCAGCTTTATCCGGTTATGGGGAGCAAAAAGCAAAACAGGATCTGGACCTGTTTTTCTCCATGATTGACAGTCCCAAGGGGATTCACCTTTGCGGCAACCCTGATTGGGATTTTCTTTTAGGCCTCGACATGGATATTTTATCATTGGATATTTATTCAAACGCAGAGATCTTTGCATCCTGTACCAATTCAATAAAAAAATTTTTAGACAAGGGGGGTGTCCTGGTATGGGGGATTGTTCCCACCGGTATTGAAACTTTTGAAAAAGAGAATCTTGATTTGCTTGCCTTTAAACTCAAAGGGATATGGAAGGCTTTAGATAAAAAGGGAATTTCCTTTGATCAGATATTAGACAAAAGTATGCTGTCCCCTGCCACTTGTTGTTTAGTCAATCAAGACAAGGAGAAAACGGTTGAAAAGGCATTTCAAATGACAAATATGCTTTCCCAAAATCTCAGAGAGTACTATAGACTGGTATGATCCATTTAAAGAAAGCTTGATCAGCGTCGGTTATGATGACCCCCTTTTATGCAGCTGGCAAATAAACGTGTCAATTTTTCGGTGGCAGCGAAAAAAAGCCTGTGCTATTTTGTATCAAAGCAAGATTATTTGAGGCTAAGATTAGAAAGAGAATCAAGGGGAATTTATCTAAAATGGAAAAACTGACATTTCAGAAAAAATATAATGCAATCGGCAGAAAAGATTCTTCTTATGAAGGCATCTTTGTTACAGCCGTTAAAACAACAGGCATATTCTGCCGACCTTCCTGCCGAGCCCGAAAACCCAAGCCTGAGAATGTTATTTTTTATGATACGGCCCAACAAGCTCTTCAAAACGGATTCAGACCCTGCAAGGTCTGCCGTCCCATGGAAAAATTGAGCGCGACCCCGGATTATGTAAAAAAGATCATAAAAGAATTGCATGAAAACCCATATTTGCGAATCAAGGACTATGACTTGAGGCAAAGAGGGATCGAACCCAGCCAGATTAGAAGATGGTTCAAAAAATATCATTATATTACATTCCACGCTTATCAAAGAATGCTGCGCATTAATACAGCTTATAATTATATTAAAAATGGCAATACGATTACAAATTCGGCACTTGATAGCGGTTACAACTCATTGAGTGGTTTTAATGAAGGCTTTCGTACCATATTTGGAGAAGCACCTACAAGCCCCAATGAAAAATCTGTTTTAAATATTGTTCGTTTTACCACGCCAATCAGTCCCATGTTTGCCTGTGCCAGCACTAAAGGGATTTGCATGCTTGAATTTACAGACCGTCGAGCATTGGAGACTGAATTTAAAGAATTATGTAAAAAGCTCAATGCAGTTATTCTCCCCGGAAAAAATCCGCATTTAGACCAGGTCCAATCTGAGATTCACGAATACTTTTCTGGGAAAAGAAAAAGATTTACTATTGCCTTACATACACCTGGAACTCAATTTCAACAATCCGTATGGAGAATTCTTCAAAAAATCCCCTATGGAGAAACGCGTTCCTATAAACAACAAGCCATTGAACTTGGGAATCCGAAAGCAGTTAGAGCCGTCGCATCTGCAAATGGACATAATCGGGTCGGCATTATTATCCCCTGTCATCGGGTTATAGGATCTGATGGCAGTTTGACCGGTTATGGGGGCGGACTGCACCGGAAAAAGTGGCTGCTTGATTTTGAAAAAAAGATTCAACCAAGGAAAAACTGATAACCTTTATTACCTCAGAGACAGCAGAGGGGCCACGAGGTTGACGTACTGCTTGATTACGGCCTTCATCTTGACCTCGTGGAGATCAAATCTGGTCATACCCTTACCCGCACCGCAGTCTCTTTACCGGCCTGCACTATTTTGGGCATGACCCTGGGCGGTGGAAAGACTGAGTCATAAACCCAGTTGTAAAATAATGTATACAGAGGAATCACCAACATAAATGCCAAATCAAAAATCAATGCTTTTAAAAATCCAAATTCCATTACCCACATCACCATGGGAACCGATATAAACAACAAAGTAACTTCGAAAAAGATTGCATGCACCATTCTAAGCTTCAATCCCCTTGGGTAAAGCGGTTTTCCCATATGAACCAGTGCATAATCAAAAAAGATATTATAAATATAATTTCCAATCATGGCGATCAGGCTCATTGCAATACCCATGCCGCCCATATGGGTCATGGGCTTATTAAACAGCCAGGCTGTCAAGGGTACAAAAATGACAAGTAAACTGATTTCAAACAATAGGGTATGTCTTAAACGATCTTTCGAACTTCTCATGCCCGGTTTCATCACTTCGCTCCTGCGTGGTGTTATTTCAAACTTTAGAAGTAAGTATAAACCCTTTGAAGTTATAGGTAAAGTTTAATACCATCCGAAAACGGATAGATCAAAAGGAAACAGTACATCCCAAATTACTTATGTCATTTGACAAGCAACAGGAATGTGAGATATTTTGGTTAAAAAGGAGTTGTGCGAATAATGAAAGGTTATTTTTTTAAATTATTAAAGATTGATGTGACAAGTCAAACCTTCCATGTCGAGGATATTGACAACAAGATAATGGAAGCAAGTATTGGCGGCAAGGGACTTGGCACCCAATTGCTGCTGGACAATAACCCTCCCGGAGTTGATCCACTGGGACCTGATAATCATTTGATCATAACATCAGGCCCTCTTTCAGGAAGTTCCCTGTATGGATCATCCCGGTATGGCATATTTGCCAAATCACCTTTAACCCACGGGTATGGCGAATCCTATTCAGGGGGGAGTTTTGCAGGACCCTTGAGCAAAACGGGATTTGATGCCGTAATTATCAAAGGTGCGGCAACAAGTCCCATCTGGATTGAAATCAATCCTGACACTGTCTTTTTTCATAATGCGAAAAATGTATGGGGCAAGGATACCTTTGAGACGGAAGATTATTTGAAAAAGGAATCTAAAGGCAAGCATCCCGGAATTATGGTGATCGGACCTGCCGGAGAAAATCTGATCCGGTTTGCAGTTATTAAAAATGACCGGCACAGGGTTGCCGGCAGAACAGGCATGGGAGCTGTCCTTGGGTCCAAGAAAATAAAAGGGCTTGTCTGTTATGGAGATAAAAAACCTGTCTTTCATGATCCTGACGGCATAAAAAAATATAAAAAAGAAATGCTTGGCCGCCTGAAAAACAACAAGGTGGTCCAGGCATACCGGAATATGGGAACTCCCATGATGGTGGATCTGCTAAACAATGCCGGGGCATTTCCAACAGAGTACTGGAAAAGGGGACGGTTTGAAAAAAAGGACGGCATTAATGCCGCAGCCATGGCAGAAAGGCTTAATTCTAAGCCCCATGCATGCAGGGATTGTTTCCTTGGATGCGGTAAAAATGGCGAAGTGCGGCAAGGCAGACATAAAGGACTTAAGCTGGAAGGCCCTGAATATGAAACCATCTATGCCTTTGGTGGGTTGTGCCTAATTGATGAAATCGAGGAGATTGCTTATTTGAATCGGCTTTGCGACAGTCTGGGTGTGGACACCATTTCATCGGGAAACATTGCAGCCTTTGCCATTGAAGCCTCAAAACAAGGGAAAATAAATGAAAAACTTGAGTATGGGTCAGCCGATGATGTCAGCAGCCTGATTAAAAAAATAGTTAAACGACGGGGAGTGGGCGGAATCCTGGCAGAAGGCATAAAACCTGCAGCTGAAGAACTGAGTATGCAAGATGATGTTGTCCATGTCAAGGGCATGGAGCCTGCCGGCTATGACCCGCGAATTTTAAAAGGGATGGGACTTGCCTATGCTGTCAGTGAAAGAGGTGCCTGCCACTTAAGAACAACATTTTATAAAGCTGAACTGACAGGAATGATAGATCCTGAAGCAATCGACGATAAAGTTGAGTTGTTTATTGATTTTGAAGATCGCTGCACCTTGTTTGATTCATTTATCCTCTGCCGGTTTTTCAGGGATTTATACCCGTGGGAAGAGCTGTCAAAGCTATTATTCCTCACCACTGGTCTTTCCCTGGATCAGGCCGAGCTGTCATTAATTGCAGCCAAAATTAAAGACAATACCCGGCGTTTCAATCTTAGGGAAGGACTGACAGCAAAAGATGATACCCTTCCACCCAGGTTCTTTGAGCATAAACTTGAAGATGGTAAAGGCATCACACAAGACGAGCTTGGAACGCTTGTGTCCGATTATTACAAAATAAGGGGCTGGGATGCCAAAGGTATTCCCAAAAACATGTGATGTGTTGTCGGC
>JAHOYS010000039.1 GCA_019038815.1 Desulfobacterales bacterium
ATTTAAAAATATATTTAGCAATATCTAAATGCCCTGTAAAGCGATATTGAAATTACACATCAAATCCAGATCTGGATTTGTCGGCCTAACGCAAAAACAACCATTTAAAACATGGCGTTTTTACGGTTGCATGCCATTGTCCCGGGGAAAATAGTTTGACTTGAACAATACTTGCAGAATATATTGAGACATGGTGTTTTTATAAATCTGGAATAAGGAAAAAAGAATATGATAACTAGACTTGGGATTTATTCCCTTTTGGCAGGTTGTTTTGTTGGTCTTTTCACCGGGATCTCAAAGTTTATGGAAAGCGAAAACTTCTGGGTTGATTTGACAGTTTCAAAAATGATTGGAGAAGACAATTCTGAGGCCATTATAGGGTTGATAAATGTTGCTTTTGTACAAAATTCCCTTGATTTCCTGATTTATGAGCTGCCTTTTTTTTGTTTTTTACTTGGCCTGAGTGGTGTTCTTTTAATCACCAGTCTTTTTTTGAAAACTCATTAGTTATATGCCTGTGAACCGGCAGGCAACACAAAGCATAGGACTTTCAACAGGAAAATGAATAAACCAATATCCGGAAATTTAATTTCAAGAAGGCTGTTTTTAAAATATGGGGCCGCCATGTCTGCATCCATTGCAGGCCCGATATTTTTCACAGGGTGTGATGTCGACCCTGTTACAGGAAAAAAACAATTGATGATGATTTCCAGGCAGCAGGAGATCGGGATTGATAAGCAGCAGTCATCCTTTCAGTTTTCTTCAGATTACGGTATTACCCGGGATGCTAAAGTCAATCGATATGTGGCTGATGTCGGTAAAAGACTGCTGCCAAATGTTCACAGGCCGGACATGCCTTATAATTTTCAATGTGTGAATGCAACCTATATTAACGCATATGCGTTCCCCGGAGGCTCCATTGCCGTTACAAGAGGAATTTTGTTGAAACTTGACAATGAAGCAGAGCTGGCCTCTTTGTTAGGCCATGAGCTGGGACATGTCAATGCAAGACATTCGGCAGAACAAATGTCCAAAGGACGGCTTTCTTCAATGCTCGTGAGCGGTCTGTCCGTTGCAGCAAGCACCCAGGGGTCTGGTCTTGGTGAACTGACGCAGCAACTTGGTATACTGGGGCAGGGGCTGCTTTTATCCCGATACAGCCGGGATAATGAAAGAGAAGCAGATTATCTGGGCAATGAGTATATGGTTAAGGCAGGTTATCCTTCCAGAGGATTTGTCGGGCTCATGGAAATGCTGGATTCTTTGCATAAAGCAAACCCGGGATCTGCACGAGTGCTTTTTTCAACTCATCCAATGAATGCAGAAAGGTTAAGCGCTGCCGTTCAAAGAGAAAAAGGGATTTACCGGCATACAAAAGATTATCTGTTGAACCGTGAAAGATATATGGATAATATTGCTTCCCTGCGGGCAAAAAAACGAGGCATAGAACTTTTGCAGCAGGGAGAAAAGCATCTGGCAAAAAAAGAGTATGATAAAGCCGAGAAGACATTTAAAAAATCGATCAATAAATTAAAAAATGATTATACGGCTCATGTGTTAATGTCCAAATGCCTGATACTCAGGGAAAAACCCGCACTGGCGTTGTCATATGCCGGCAGGGCAAAAAAGTTGTACCCTGCAGAAATTCAAGGGTACTATATTGCGGGGATTGCAAACAGCGGACTTAAAAAATATGGAAAGGCCTATCATAATTTTGCCAAATGTGATCAGCTTTTACCGGGTAACCCGCAAATGACCTTTTTCAAGGGATATTGCCTTGATAAAAAAGATGACACAAAACATGCGGCAGACAATTACATGGCATATTTGAAAATGATCAATTATCAACCCAATAAATATTCCAAATATGCGTATAACCGGCTCAAGGAATGGGGCTATGCCAAATAGTCAATTATGAAATTTTTAAGCCTTAAGCACTGCATAGATGCCTTGGAAAAACAAGGTGAACTTATAAAGATTCCCGGGCCTGTCGATCCGAATCTTGAAATGGCTGAAATCACAAGACGAGTGTTTGATGCCCATGGTCCGGCAATTTTGTTTGAGAATGTCTTGAACAGTCAATTTCCTGCCGTGTCAAACCTGTTTGGCACCTGGGAGCGAACACTTAAAATTTTTGAACCCCAGCTTACATCTGTAAAAGCCCTTGTGGATATCAAATCTGATCCAGGCCTTTTAGTTAAACATCCTGGAAAATTATTAAAAGCTGCGCCGGCATTGCTGCATTCTTTACCATTGAAAACATCCAGCCCCAAGGTTTTAAAAAACAAATGCCATATTCAAGATCTTCCCATGATTAAATGCTGGCCAAAGGATGGCGGTGCATTCATCCTGCTGCCCCAGGTTTTTTCCAAAGATCCTGAAAAAGATTCTATTTTAAGTTCAAATTTAGGCATGTACAGGATTCAGATTTCAGGAAATGATTATGATCCGGGGACTGAGATCGGCCTTCATTATCAATTGCATCGAGGAATCGGCAATCATCACAAAAAAGCTCTTGAGAAAAATCAGGCCCTGCGGGTCAGTATATTTATCGGTGGGCCGCCTGCCCATACCCTGGCTGCTGTTATGCCGCTTCCGGAAGACCTTCCTGAAATTGCCTTTGCAGGAGCGCTTGCTGGTAAGAATTTTAAGTATGCAAATCAAAATAATTATTTGATTTCTGCGGATGCCGACTTTTGTATCACAGGAATCCTTGTCCCGGGAAAAACAAAAAGAGAAGGGCCGTTTGGTGATCACCTGGGCTACTATTCCCTTGAACACGAGTATCCGTATGTAAAGGTGGAATCTGTCTATCACAGGAAAGATGCTATCTTTCCTTTTACCGTGGTGGGCCGCCCGCCACAGGAAGATTCCAATTTCGGAAGATTGATCCATGAGATCACAAGATCGGCGGTTCAGGACAGTATTCCGGGTGTTACCTCCGTGAATGCAGTAGATGATGCAGGGGTTCACCCCCTGGTTCTTGTAAAGGCCTGTGAGCGGTATGTCCCTTATGAAAGAAGAATTCCAAGGGAATTGTTAACCCATGCCAGCAGGATTCTGGGCACAGGTCAGTTGTCTCTGGCAAAATATCTGATGATCTGTGCCCATGAAGATAATCCCGGACTGAACGTAAATGATGAAAAAGCGTTTTTTATCCATATGCTTGAACGAATTGATTTTGCCTATGATCTTCATTTCTTCACAAAAACAACCATGGACACCCTTGATTATTCCACCCAAAGCATAAACCTTGGGTCAAAACTGGTTATGGCGGCGGCAGGTGAAAAAAGACGTCATTTAAAAGTTGAATTTCCAAAGAATTTTTCTTTGCCTGAGGAATTCAAACATCCAAAAATTGTTGCACCCGGCATGGTAGTGCTTAAGGGTCCTGTCTTTAAAACATATCCAAAAGGCAAAATACAGATCAATCGTTTGAAAAAGCACTTTCAGACTCAAACTGACTTAGACGCACTGCCCCTGTTTGTGGTAGTGGATGATGCCGATTTTGCAGCAAAATCATTTTCAAATTTTTTATGGGTAACTTTTTCAAGATCAAACCCTTCCCACGACATTTACGGGGTCAATGAAAAAACTGTTTTTAAACATTGGGAATGCAAGCCTCCTTTAATCATAGATGCCAGAATAAAACCATTTCATGCAGACCCATTGGTGCCGGATAAAAAGGTTGTAGAAAAAGTGGATGCACTTGGACAAAGGGGTGGACCGCTTTTTGGAATTATATAGCAGGGGGGGAAAGATATGACAATTAAAGATAGATTTTTAAAAAAAACAATTTTAATCCTCGGGGTGATCTTAGTGCTGTATACTCTGGTTGGATTTTTTTTGCTGCCTGTTATCGGGAAAAAAATTTTAAGCAATAAATTAAGTGATTCTTTGAACAGGGAAGTTGCAATTGAAAAAATTGTCATTAATCCTTATACACTGACAGCAGCAGTTGAGGCCCTGGTTGTAAAAGATAAAAATACAGAAGTCTTTTTTTCGGCTCAAAAGATATTTGTCAATTTAAGCCTTTCTTCTCTATTTTCCATGGCCATTGTTATGTCTGATATTTCCCTGGAAAGTCCTTATGTCAATATTATCAGGACACAGGAAGCTTCCTTTAATTTTTCAGATCTTTTAAACCCTGATAAACCTCCTGAAAAATCTTCTGAGAATGAGGAAAATACTGATACGGGAATCATCCCCTTTGTATTAAAAAATGTAATTATTACCGGGGGGAAGATTGCTTTTACAGATAAGGCAGCAAATGTATCTCATCTGGTTAATAATTTTTCATTATCCCTTCCTGTTTTAAGCAGCAGGAGAAAAAACAGGTATGAAAAATCAAATATGGATATTGATTTTGTTTTAAACCAGGCAAAAATTGATATCCATGTTGAATCGACTCCTTTTGCCGAAGACCTTGCCTCGCAAGCAACTATCAAGACCTCGGATATTGATGTGATACATTATCTTTCTTATCTGCCAATTCCTGAAAATGTTCTGCTCAAAGACCTGGACTTGAATCTTAATCTTAAGGCAGACTATCGGAAAATAGATTCAAATGATTCACTGACGCTGGAAGGGAAAGTCAATGCATTAAATGCAGATGTAAAAGGTGTTCTTGAAGAAGAAATTATTAAATTTTCATCACTGAGTGTTGAACTTTCAAGGTCAGATGTTCTTGCAAATCAATTGAATATTTCAAAAGTTCTGGTAACAACCCCTGAATTGAATGTAAACCGGGACAAAAGCGGCAGGTTGAATCTGTTCAACTATATACCGCAGAATAAAGAGGACAATGGAAAAGGAGAAGATAAAAAAACAGCCGATACCAGCCAGAATCAGTTTGTTCTCAAGCTGGCGGACTTTGAAATCAAGGACGCTGCAGTTTTTTTTCAGGATCTTACCAATGAAAGGCCGTTTAAATCAAAAATATTTCCCTTAAGTGCCCGGATTATAAATTTAGAAGCCGGAAGCAGTGTCTCAGGAGAGTATCGCCTCAAGTTGGAAACCGAATCCAAAGAGGGGGTTGATTCTAGTGGCCGCTTCCACACAGACCCTGTCCAGGCCGATGGCAAGGTACACCTGTCAAATATAGTATTCAATAAATATGCTCCTTATTATGAAAGCCTTGTAAATTGTGATGTTCAAGCAGGCAGCATGACTCTGGAGTCAGACTTTCAAATATCGCAGCAACAGGACAAATTTGATATGGTGTTTAAACCCCGAGAATTTTTAATCCAGGCACTCTCAATTTTTGATCAGCAATCTAAAGAAGAAATGATCAATATTCCGGAATTTGCCATCAAGGGGTCAACCATTGATGTCGGGGATAAAAAAATTGATTTTGGAACGATTAGCACCCAAAATGGAAAAGTACTGCTTAAAAGGCACCAGGACGATCAGATAAACATCGTTAAAAGTTTCCTCCCTGAAAAAGAGTCCCAAAATCCGGCAAATCCTCCAAAGCCGGTAAATGAAAACCATACTGCCCTGGCCGGGCCCAGCGCCTCCCCATGGTCGGTCACGATGAAATCATTTGATGCAAAAGGATTCCATGTGAAATTCAAAGATTTAACCAATACAGAGCCTGTATCGGTGGATTTTTCAAATATTTCCATTAAAGCACAGGACTTTAATAGTTTTAGTGAAGAAAAGGGAGATATTGATGTTCAAATGGATTGGAATGAGGCGGGACAAATCAGTATCAAGGGAAGTGTGATCCCATCGATTTTAAGCGCAGGACTGGATATTGGCCTGGAAAAAATTGATATCAAATCCTTACAACCCTATTTTACCGATGCCATAAGAATCCTTGTAACCGATGGAAGTTTTCATGCAAAAGGAAAGCTTCAGCTGGATATGGAGGATAAACCAAAGACGAACATTCAGTTTGCCGGAGAAACCTCCATAACGAATTTTATCTGTCTTGACAAACAGACAGCAAAGGATTTTTTTAAATGCAATTCATTATATCTTTCCGGGCTTGATGTCTCTGTGTTCCCGGTTAACGTTAAAGTCAAGGAGCTTTCTTTGACAGACTTTTATTCCCGGATCATTATCAGTGATACCGGTGAAATGAATTTAAATACAATTTTTAAGAACAACCAGGACCAGGGAACTGTCCCTGAAAAGAGCCCGGAAAAGACAAGCTCTGAAACGCCGCAGATTGATATTGAGAGTGTCACGCTACAGGGCGGAAATATCAATTTTTCAGATTTTTTGACCCGACCCAATTTTACTGCTGAAATGAAACAGATCGCAGGGTCTGTGGCTGGCCTTTCATCGGACGAGCAATCCCGGGCAAAACTTTATCTGCAGGGAGTCCATGGTCAATCTTCTCCCCTTGATATTGTCGGGACAATCAATCCTTTGGCTGAAAATAAGTTTGCTGATATCAATATTTCATATAAAGATATTGAGCTGACGAATTTTACACCCTATTCTTCCAAGTATCTGGGATATAAAATTGAAAAAGGAAAACTCATTTTAGATCTTGAGTACATGATTGATGGAAATAAACTTACATCCGAAAACCGGGTGCGATTTGACAATTTCGAACTGGGTGAAAGGGTGGACAGTGAGCATGCGACATCCCTGCCTGTCGGACTTGCAATTTCCCTGTTAAAAAACCGGGATGGACAGATTGATCTTAATCTACCGGTTACAGGGGAACTGGATGACCCGGAGTTTAGAATTGGTGCCATTGTTTTTAAAATGATTTCAAATTTGATTTTAAAAGTGGTCACCTCACCTTTTTCAATTATCGGTTCCATGTTTGGTGGCGGGGAGGATTTAGGGTTTGTTGATTTTCAGTATGGGGAAATGAAAATAGATGAGTCAAATTATGGAAAAATTGATACATTGGCGCAAATTCTTCAGGAAAAATCGAGCATTCGCCTGGAAATTGAAAGCGTTTATGATAAGCTCAGAGATTTTGAAGCCCTTCGAATAAAGGGGTTTGAAGATTTAATCAAGGCCACAAAATTAAAAGAAATGATACTTTTGGGATCTTCTGCAGCAACTTTGAAAGATGTGGTTATCGAAAAGGAAGAAAGACAGCTCTATATTCATACGGCTTATGCTCAAGCACAATTTCCTAAACCAAGGGATGACGCAGGCGTTGAAAAGGAACTTGATGTAGAAGAAAAAAAGAAGCTTTTAATCACAAATATTAACATTGGGAAAGATGATTTACGGCTTCTTGCCATGAACCGGTCTGAAAATATCAAGGCATATCTCCTTTCAACCGGGAAGATAGAAAAAGAAAGAGTATTTCTGCTTGAGCCCAATGAAAGTGATGGTTCAGATACACAAAGAACAAGTAAGGTGAATTTTTTATTAAAATAAAACAAGAAGGACAAAGGAGCTTACAAAACATGGAGGAAAAACCATTAAAAAGTGTTTTTTTTCATTTTCGGTTTAAATTTCTTGCAATCACAGCCATCTTTTTTTTGGTGTGGATTATTCTTACCGGGTCGGCAGAATTTGATCAGTTTACAACAACACTTCAGTTTAAATTATTGGGCCCGTTTTTTATCGGATCAGGGTTTTTTTATCTGATTTTCAGGAAAGTTCCCTTCAAATGTCCCAATTGTGACAAGTTTGTTTCAACACGCAAAGACTGGCATTGTCCCGATTGTGGCAAGATGCAGGGCAGGGAACGCTATCTGTCGGATAAGTGTATTCACTGCAAACAAATGCTGGCAACTTCTTTTTGCGACCATTGCAAGGAAGAATTCAGGCTTTAATATGGGCTTCTGGTTTTCCAAAACCCCCAGTCTTGACCAATTTCCGGTGACAGACTATGCCATATCCTTTGCTCTGGACCGACTAACACCCGGTGTGGATAACAACAGATATGATGTATATTTGAGCGACACCTTCTGCAGGGTTGCAGATCAGTTTATCTTACGTATTATAGAAGATAATGCCATGCCCGGCAAAGACAGGGAAATTGCCGGCAAAGAAAGCGGTACTGTTGAAACGGATCAGTTTAAAAACAGTTATCGTGAGGTTATGCTCTCTGCCATTAACCGCGCAAAGGCGGAGCGGGAGATACAGGTAGATTACATTGCCCGGACAGCGGTTGCAAAGATGCTGATTCGGACAATTGCGGTCTGTTATGATAAATTTATTGCCAATATCCGATTGTTGATCCGGAAAAAGGAGAATTCCGGACGTTCCCAGATGGATGATTCTGTTGTTTTAAAGGCAGAGCTTTCTGAAATTCTGTTGAATAAGGACAAGATCATCCGTGCTACTGGAAAAATTATTTTTGAACATATAAATGATGTTGATCAAAGGGACTTGAATGGTATTAGAAAGTCAAATTTCGGTATGGCCGGTCTTTTGCCTGAGGATCTGTTTTTAAATCCTTTTCTGCATATCGAGAAAAGTAACGATTATTTCATGATCGACACCTATGATATTCTTCCGGGGCAGCGCATTGATGATGCAGATAAGTACGACCTGTTGCTATCCGGCATTAAAAAGTATTTGCTCTCCATGGGCAGACCCGGTTTTTCTCAAAAGAGTTCAAAAGATTATGGGACAGGGAATACAGTCACCGATAAACAGGTTGATGCCTGGATAAAACAGGTTGAGAATGTTGATATTCTTTTTGATTTTATTTCCACCAGGGAACTGTGCCGGGCACAGAGGAAACAGGGCAAAAAAAGAAAGGAGCTTAAGGCCCTCAGGGAGAAGGCCAAAAGACAGTACCGGATGTTGAAGTTTTTTTATAAAAAATTTAAATCTTCCGGGGTGGTGGAAAGAATCTGTGCATCCTATGAGATAAGATCGGTCTATCCTGAGTACTGCCCTCCACTGATTCCCCAGGTTATTTTACAGTTTATGATGGTTCCCGGCATCAGAAAGTCTATTATAAATCGTCTTAAGCGGTTGGCGCAAATTAATCAGGTCCCCTTTTCCACCAGATCATTGAAACGGTGTCAAAAGCGTATTAAAGGTTTGCGAACTATAGAAAAAGAAGCGTATCTGATACGGTTTTTTAAAGGATTTTTCCGTTATCATAGAGATTTTGAAAATTTCAGGCTGTTGAAAAAGGCTATGGCGCTTGTTTGTCTTGCAAAGGAGGAAAAACATATTCGACTTTCCAGGGTAAACAATACCCTTTACGAATTTCTTCTTTCCCATGAAACAACTATCGAAGAAAATCCAGTGATCAGCCATGTCATATTAAAAGTTGATATCAGGGGCTCAACGGACATCGTCCACAAAATGAAAGAGCAGGGATTGAATCCTGCATCTTATTTCAGTCTTAATATGTTTGATCCCATAACAGAGATCATTTCCGAATATGGGGCTTTCAAGGTCTTTGTCGAAGGGGATGCCATGATTCTGGGGATCTATGAAAGGGAGGGATGCCCTGAAGGATGGTACAGTACTGCCAGGGCATGCGGCCTTGCCATACATATTCTTTTGATCATACAGCGATATAATCGTAAAAACAGAAAATATGATTTTCCTTTTCTGGAAGTCGGTATCGGGATTACGTTCCGGAATGGTCAGCCAACCCTTTTTTTTGATGGTGATTTTCAGATTATGATCTCATCCGCCATCAATATGGCGGACCGTTTGTCAGGGTGCTCCAAGGCTGCCAGAAAAATTATGGATTCCATGGACACACCATTTAACAATTATGTTTTTCAAACTGCGTCCAACGAGGATGTGGCTGCCACATCCGATGATATATCCAGGCGATACAATGTCAATGGGATAGAACTTCATCCCTCGGCCTTTAATAAATTATCCCGGGAGATCAGGCTCAAGCCGGTTGAATGCGTTATCCCGAAGATTCAATCGGAAAAAATAAAATTTTTTACAGGAATTTTTCCCACTGTTACAGGTCGAAATCAACGGCTGATTATCCGTGAGAGTGCCATTCCAAATGTTCATGAACATGATCTTAGTCTGATTGCCATGACCGATAGAAAATATTATGAGGTGTGTACTAATGCAGCGGTTTATGATTATTTCAAGAAACATGAACTTTCGTGATAATTTTTCATATTGACAAGGATTGGAATTGTCTGTATGTAGAGTACTTAAAAGTTTGGTAAAAAATGAATAAAATGACACACATAAACATATTTAATTTTGGACGCTTCTTTTTCTTTTTTAGGAGCGTTCATCCGGTGTGACGTTTTATTTTTTTAGTTAAATAAAACCCCGGGTGGACATACAAACCACCCGGGGTTTTTAGGTTTCAGGCTCCGGCAAGATTTTTCCGGGGCCTTTTTTTTATGCAATTTAATAGGGAGAAAAACAATGATTCTTGTACTTGAAAGCAGGATTACCCAAAATCAGAAGGACAAAATTTTAAACATGCTTTCTGATGAAGAATGTATCACACATGAAATAATGGATGCAGGCAGGAATATAATTGGAATTATCGGCAAACCCAAAAATAGCCTGGATGACTTTAAACAAATAGACGGCGTTGCCGATGCAATTCCCGTTAAAACTTCTTATAAGCTTGTCAGCCGGGAGTTTAAATCAGAAGATACCCATGTGAAAATCGGTAATGTTGTAGTGGGGGCAGACCGGATTGTTATTGTTGCAGGGCCCTGTGCCGTAGAAAGCCAGGCCCAAGCCATGACCATTGCAAAAGAAGTGAAAAAATATGGTGCGGTTCTGTTTCGTGGCGGCGCATATAAACCCAGATCTTCGCCGTATTCTTTTCAGGGTCTGGAAGAAGAGGGCTTGAAAATTCTTGCCGATGTCAGGGAAAAGACAGGCCTTGGCGTGGTCACGGAAATCACATCTGTGTCCCAGGCGGATTTGATGATGAAATATGTTGATGCGGTTCAGATCGGTGCCCGTAACATGCAGAATTTTGAGCTTTTAAAATGTGTTGGGCGCATGGACAAACCGGTTGTGCTTAAAAGGGGGCTTGCCTCTACGATCCAGGAATGGCTGATGTCTGCAGAATATATTATGGCAGGAGGTAATAATAATGTTATTCTTTGTGAAAGAGGCATTAGAACCTTTGAACCCTATACAAGGAATACACTGGACCTGTCGGCAATCCCGGTCCTGAAACAATTGACCCATCTGCCTGTTATCATTGATCCAAGCCATGCAACCGGTATCAGGGAAAAAGTAAGTCCCATGGCAAGAGCAGCAGTAGCAGCCGGGGCGGATGCCCTCATGATCGAGGTCCACAACGATCCGGACCATGCACTTTCAGACGGGCCCCAGAGCCTCTACCCGGAACAATTCGGTCAACTGAGCCGGGATATCTATGTGATTGCACCGGTTGTCGGCAAGCAGCTCGATTTTGATTATTTGAAAAAATCAGAAATGATCAATAATACCAAAGCCGAAGATTCAAAGACAGCCGCTTTTATCGGTGAGTATGGTGCTTACAGCCATAAGGCAAGCCTTGGCTATTTCGGTGAAGAGATCACCCCTGTTCCCATGAAAACATTTAACGATATTTTCCATGCTGTGCAAACCGGAAACTGCCAATATGGCATTATCCCGTTGGAAAATTCTCTTTCCGGGTCTATCCATGAAAATTTTGATTTGCTCCAGGAATATGATCTGAAGATAATCGGAGAGATTACCATCAGGATTAAACATGCTTTAATTGTCCATGAAAATGTTTCAAAAAATGATATTAAAAAAATTCTTGCGCCGCCGCCGGCATTTTCACAATGCAAAAATTATCTTGATCAATATCCTGATATCGAACTGGTACCGGTAAAGGCAACATCCAGTGCTGTGAGGCATGTCAAAGATTCCAATGACAAACATGCTGCAGCCATCGGATCAACAATGGCTGCAAAGATTTTTAATATGAATATCCTTGAAGAGTCTATTGAAGACAATCCAAGGAATTACACAAGGTTTGCCATCATTGCCAAAGAGATCAAGGGGCATAAAAAAGCAAGCAAAACATCCATTATTTTTTCTACCGGCAATAAACCCGGCGCGTTATTTGAAGTGATGAAGGTGTTTTCAGAATATCAAATCAATCTTGTCAAGCTTGAATCACGCCCCATGCTTGGCAAGCCTTGGGAATACATGTTCTATGTAGATATTGAAGCCGACATTGAGCACCCTGATCTTGCTCCTGTCATGGAAAAACTTCAGGTAAAATCGGAAAATCTAAGAATTTTAGGAAGATATTAAA